>JAYVBO010000439.1:0-3022 GCA_043750435.1 Betaproteobacteria bacterium
GGCGCGGCGGCGTCATCGCCTTTTCTTCGGGCAACCACGCCCAGGCCATCGCCTTGTCAGCGCGCTTGCTGGGCATGCCGGCGGTCATCGTGATGCCGCAAGATTCACCGGCCGCCAAGCTGGCCGCCACGCGGGAATACCTGCACGGCCAGGCCGGCAGCGAAGTGGTGCTCTACGACCGCTACACCGAAGACCGCGAAGCCATAGGCCGACGCCTGGCCGTCGAGCGCGGCATGACGCTGATCCCGCCCTATGACCATCCGCATGTGATGGCCGGGCAGGGCACGGCGGCGGCTGAACTGCTGCAGGAAACCGGCCCGCTGGACCTGCTGCTGGTCTGCGTGGGCGGTGGCGGTTTGATTGCCGGATGCGCCGTGGCGGCGCAGCACCTGAGCCCGGGCATGGCCGTGGTCGGCGTCGAACCCGAAGCCGGCAACGACACCCAGCAAAGCCTGGCGTGCGGCGAAATCGTCCACATCGAAACGCCGCAGACCATCGCCGATGGCGCGCAAACGCAGCACAGCGGGCAGCTCACCTTCCCGGTCATCCAGCGCCTGGTGCAGCGCATCGTCACCGTCACCGACGATGAGCTGGCCGCCACCATGCGCTTCTTCGCCGAGCGCATGAAGATGGTCGTCGAACCCACCGGCTGCCTGAGCGCAGCGGCGCTGTTGCACGGCGTGGTGCAGGCCCCCGGCCAGCGCGTGGGCGTGATCGTCAGCGGCGGCAATGTCGACCTGGCGCGCTACGCGCAACTGCTCTCGGGCGCGCAGCGCTGAGTTCGCTCGCGCGCCTTCCGCCCCGTTTTTCTCTTTCCTATTTCAGGACCCACATCCCATGGCCGAAGCCACCCCCAACACGCCCGCCAACCCTGCCGAGGCCGAAGCTAACAAACGCCAGCAAGCCCTGGTCAACCAACTGCTGGCCCGCCCGGCCGCGCAGGGCAGCGGCAGCATCGAATTGGCCGGCCGCTTGTGTGACTACACGACGCTGGCCGCCTTTGTGCCAGTGCTGCCCGAAGGCCTGGACGGCGCCCACGCCGAACCCGAAGCCGCGGTGCTGACCACGGCCTACTTGATGAAAGGCGCAGAGCCCGGCCAGCGCCCGGTGTGTTTCGCCTTTAACGGCGGGCCGGGCTCGGCTTCCATCTGGCTGCACCTGGGCGCCTTGGGCCCCCAGCGCGTGGTGGTGCCCGACGACGGCAGCATGCCCAAAGCGCCCTACGCCGTTGAGGCCAACCCGCACAGCTGGTTCGAGCACTTCGACCTGGTCTTCATCGACCCGCCGCACACCGGCTGGTCCACCACGGCCAGCGCGGCGGCGCGCAAGAAGCTGCTGTCTGTGGACGGCGACATCACTGCGCTGGCCGAGGTGATGCGCCACTGGCTGACGCGCAACAAGCGCTGGGGTTCGCCGCTGTACCTGGCCGGCGAAAGCTACGGCACCACGCGCGGCGCCGGCCTGGCGCTGAAGCTGCAGGACCTGGGCATGGTGCTCAGCGGCGTGATCCTGGTGTCCTGCGCAATGGACCTGCAGACCATCGTCTTCGGGCCGGCCAATGAACTGCCGTATGCGCTGTTCCTGCCGGCCTTCGCCAATGTGGCGCAGTACCACGGCCTGCTGCAGGGGCCGCAGGCGGCGTCGTCTGAAGCCGCCCGCGCCGCCGGCGAGGCCTTCGTGAACGAGGACTACGCGGCCGCGCTGATGGCCGGTTCGCGCCTGTCCGACAAGCAGCGCAGCCGCATCGCCAAGCGCATCAGCGAACTGACCGGTCTGCCGCGTGAACTGGTCGAAGAAAAGAACCTGCGCATCAGCGACCAGACTTTCTTCTTCGAGGCCCTGCGCAGCCAGGGCCGCATGGTCGGCCGGCTGGAAGCGCGCGCCACCGGCACCCTGGCCGCCAGCCGCACGCGCGACTGGGAATTCGACCCCGGCATCGACGCCATCGCCGGGCCCTACGCCAGCGCGGCGATGGACTACTTCGGCCGCCAGCTGGGCCTGGACATGGACGCGCGCTACCAGATGCTGTCGCGCGACGTGCACAAGGGCTGGGACTGGACGCGCAGCGGCAACAGCCACGACGGCTACTGCAGCACCACACCCGACCTGGCACTGGCCCTGCGCCGCAACCCCAACCTGCGCGTGCTGGTGGCCAGCGGCCGCTACGACCTGGGCACGCCCTACAGCGCCACCGACTGGTCACTGGCCCACCTGGACGTGCCGCCCGAGGTGATGGCCCGCGTGCAGCACCGCTACTACGACGCCGGCCACATGATGTACACGCGGCAGGCCGACCTGAAGCAGCTCAAGGACGACGTGGCCGCCTGGGTGGCGGCCTGAGGGTTCAGCTCACAGCAAGCGCTGCAGGTGCGGCGCTTGCCGCGTCAGCGCGGCGCGCAAGGCGGCGTCTTCGCGGCCGAAGCTGAAATCGGCGAAGTCGAAGCCCGGGCCCACGGTGGCGCCCACGTAGGCGTAGTCGCCGAGGGGCTCGGCGGCCTGCCACCAGCCGGCCGGCACCACGTGGCGCGGCCGGCCGCTGGCCGAAGCCGGCACCAAGTCCACCGACGTGAAGGCGCCCAGGTCGGGCGGCGCCAACCACAGCCGCAGCGCGGGGCCTTCCAGCAAGTGCCAGACCTCGTCAGACAGCACGCGGTGCCAGGCCGAGAACAGGCCGGCGACCAGCATGAAGTCGATGGTCGTCAGCCCCGGCCGCAGCGGGCGGCCGTCGCCGGGCTGCACCGTTTGCGTCGAGCGGAAGACTTCGGCGTAGTGCCCGCCTTCGGGGTGCGGCTGCATGTGCAGCAAGGCGATCAACTCGGCCGCACGGCTGGGCAGGGCAGCCGCCATCAAACGTCCCGCACGTCAGCAATGGGGTTGCTACCGAAGTCGGGCTGCGCCAGCACCTTCAGCACCTTGCTCGCCGCCAGCGCGGGGCTCATCAGCAAGCCGCCCGTTTTCATGCCGACGAAGCGTTCGCGCTCGGGGAAGCTTTCAGCGCTGGCGCTGCGCAGTTGCAACTGCA
>JAYVBO010000440.1:0-7031 GCA_043750435.1 Betaproteobacteria bacterium
AACCGGAACTGATCCTGATGGACATCCAGATGCCGGGCATGGACGGGCTCGAACTCACCCGGCTGCTGAAGGCCGACGCGCAGACCCGAAACATCTGCGTGGTGGCGTTCACCGCCTTCGCGATGCGCGGCGATGAAGCCAAGATGCGGGCCGCCGGTTGCGATGGCTACCTGTCCAAACCCATCGACGCGAAGACTTTCGCGGCCCAGGTTCGGGCCTGCCTGGCCAGCGCGCCGGGTCAGGCCGCGCTCAAACCCCCAGTAGCGCCTGCAACTGCGGGCTGACACGCAGTGCCTGCGCATCGCCGCTGAGCACCACCTGCCCTTTCTGCAGCAGCAGCGCGCGGTCGCTGTGCGCCAGCACGCGGCGGAAGTCGCGGTCGACGATCAGGGTGGCGATGCCGGTGGCGCGGATCTGCCCGATGACGCGCCAGATCTCGGCCACGATCAGCGGCGCCAGGCCTTCGGTGGCCTCGTCCAGGATCAGCAGTTCCGGGTGCGTCATCAATGCACGGCCGATGGACAGCATCTGCTGTTCGCCACCCGACAGCGCCGCGCCCAGGTTGCCCAGTCGTTCCCGCAAGCGCGGGAAAGTGGCCAGCACGCGGTCATACGACCAGTCGTTGCGGCCATCACGGCCGCGCCTGGCGGCCATCACCAGGTTCTCGCGTACGGTCAGGTTCGGAAACACGCCGCGGCCTTCCGGCACGTAGGCCACACCCAGACGCGCCACGGTGTGCGGCGCGGCTTTGGACACATCATGGCCGGCCACGAAAACCGTGCCGTCGCGCTGCGCGACATGGCCCAGCAGCGTGCGGATCAGCGTGCTCTTGCCCATGCCGTTGCGACCCAGCAAACCCACGGTTTCGCCGCGCGCAATCTGCAAATCGACGCCGTGCAGCACGTGGCTGCTGCCGTACCAGGCCTGCACGCCGCGCGCGTCGAGGATGAGGTCAGCCATGGGCCGCTGCCCCCTCGTGCACCCCTTCGTGCGCCCCTTCGTGCGCCCCTTCACCAAGATAGGCCGCCTGCACCGCCGGGCTGCTGCGCACGGCCGCCGGCGTGTCACACGCAATCACCGCGCCGTTGACCATCACCGTGATGCGGTCGGCGATGCGAAAGACCGCATCCATGTCGTGTTCGACGAGCAGCGTGGCGTGGCCGGCGCGCAGGCTGTCCAGCAGCGCCAGCATGCGTTCGGTTTCTTCGGCGCCCATGCCGGCCAGCGGCTCGTCCAGCAGCAGCACCTGCGGCGCGGTGGCCAGGCACATGGCGATTTCCAGCTGCCGCTTTTGCCCGTGCGACAGCAGGCCGGCGTTGCGGTCCAGCAGCGGGCTCAGGCCGGCGCGTTCGGCGGCGTCACGGGCAGCGGCGGTGCTGGCCTTGCAGGCCAGCGCGCTTTGCCACCAGGCCCAGGGCTGCTGGGTGCGCGCCTGCGCCGCGAGACGGCAGTTCTCGAACACCGTGAAGGCCGGGAAGATGGTGTTGCGCTGGAAGCTGCGGCCCAGGCCGGCGCGGGCGCGACGCGGCTGCGTCCAGGCGGTCACGTCCTGCCCCAGCAGTTCGACGCTGCCGCTGGATGGCGGCAGTTCTCCCGACAGCATGTTGATCAGCGTGGACTTGCCCGCGCCGTTGGTGCCGATGACCGCGTGCACGCTGCCCCGGGTGATGGCGATGGAGACGCGGTCCACGGCCACCAGACCGCCCCAGCGGCGCGTCAGTTCGTGGCCGCGCAGCAGCACGTCTTCGCTGCTCAGAGATGCCGTCATGACAGCCTTTCCCGCCACCGCGCCGGCAGCCCCACCAGCCCGCGCGGCAGCAGCGCCACGCTGGCGATGATGCTCAGGCCCAGGCCCAGTTGCCAGTGCTTGGCGAAGGTGCCGAAGACGGCTTCGGACTTGAAGAATTCCTGCAGCAGCGCGAAGGCGAAGGCGCCGATCAGCGCGCCGCGCAAATGGCCCAGGCCGCCCAGGATGATCATGATCAGCACCGCGCCGCTGAAGTGCCAGCTGAACAGTTCGGGGTTGACGTAGCCGTCTTTCACCGCAAACAGGAAACCGGCCAAACCCGCGATGCCTCCCGAAATGGTGAAGGCCGCCAACTTGTACGGGTAGGTGGAAAAGCCCACCGCCCGCATGCGCTGCTCGTTGGCCTTGATGCCGGCCAGCGCACGGCCGAAGCGCGAGCGCAGCAGCAGCGCCAGTTTCACGAACACCGCCAGCAGGCAGACCAGTGTGAAGTAGTACAGCGCCAGCGGCTTGTCCAGGTCAAGCAGGCTGCGGCCCATCCAGCCCAGCACCGGCTTGTTGTTCAGGTAGATGCCGTCGGTGCCGCCGCCCAGCGGCGTGTCGTGCGCCACGTAGTAGGCCATCTGCGAAAAGGCCAGCGTGACCATGATGAAGTACACGCCCTGCGTGCGCAGCGACAGCGCGCCCACGGCCAAGGCGAACACGGCAGCCGCCAGTGCGCCCACCGGCAGCAGCCACCACAGCGAGGCCGGGCTGTCGGCTGGCGTCAGCAGCACCGCCGCGTAGGCGCCGATGCCGAAGAAGGCCGCCTGGCCGAAGCAGATCAAACCGGTGCTGCCGACCAGCAGCTCCAGGCTCAGCGCGAAGATGGCGTAGACCATGATCTTGGTCACGAAGTCGATGCCGAAGGAACCGGCGACGAGCGGGTACAGCGCCAGCGCCTTGAAGGCGATCAGCACGAAAACGATCTTCGAAATCTCGGGCTTCATGCAGTACTTCGTCAGGCAGCCTTGAAGAGACCGCTGGGCTTCCACAGCAGGATCAGCGCCATCAGCACATAGACCAGCACGCCGGCCGCCTGCGGCAACAGCACCTTGCCGAAGGTGTCCACCAGGCCGATCAACAAGGCCGCCAGCAAGGCGCCGCGTACCGAGCCGATGCCCCCAATGACGACGACCACGAAGCAGATGATGAGCACCGTGTTGCCCATGCCCGGGTAGACCGATGACACCGGCGCGGCCACCATGCCGGCCAGCACGGCGATGGCCATGCCGGCGGCGAAAACGACGCGGTAGAGAAAGCTGACGTCGATGCCCAGGCTCTGCACCATCTCGCGGTTGCTGGCCCCAGCGCGGATCATCATGCCCAGCCGCGTCTTGGCGAACACCAGGTACATGCCCAGCGCCAGCGCCAGGCACACGCCGCTGATGAAGAGCCGGTAGACCGGGTAGCTCATGGTGTCGCCCAGCGCGATGCTGCCGACCAGCAGCGGCGGTGGCGCCACGCTGTGCACATCGTCACCGAAGAACAGGCTGCGCAGCTCTTCAAAGACCAGGATCAGGCCGTAGGTCATCAGCACCTGCTGCAGGTGTTCACGCTGGTAGAGGAAGCTGAAGAAGGCCCATTCGAGGACATAACCCAGCAGCACCGCCAGCACCACGCCCACTGCCAGCACCGCGAAGAACCCGCCCCCAAACGTGCTGGCCACGACGGGCGCCAAGGCATACGCCATGTAGGCACCGATCATGTAGAAACTACCGTGCGCCAGGTTGATGACGCCCATGATCCCGAAGATCAAGGTCAGCCCCGACGCCACCAGGAACAGCAGCAAGCCGTACTGCAGGCTGTTCAGGCACTGGATGAGGAAGGTGGCGAAGTCCATGCGTGGGCAGTCTCAGATCACGTCGGCACCGGGCCTCACATCTTGCAGCCGCGTGCCGGGTCAGCCAGGCCTTTGGACGCGATGCTGACAACCTGGTTTTCCATCCCCACCACCTTGCGCAGGTAGATGTCCTGCACCGGGTTGTGCGACTTGCTCAGCGTGAACGCGCCACGCGGGCTGTCGATCTTGGCCTTCTCGACCGCCGCCGCGAATTCGGCCTTCTTGCTGACATCGCCCTTCACCGCCGCCAGCCCCACGCCCAGGATCTGCCCGGCGTCAAAGCCCTGCACCGCGAACACATCGGGCTGCAGCTTGTAGGTCTTGGCATAGGCCAGGCGGAAGGACTTATCGCGCGGGTTCTTCAGGTCGTCGGCATAGTGCAGCGTGCTGAAGATGCCCTCAGCGGCGGCGCCCTGCGCTTCCAGCGTGCCGTCGGTGACGAAAGCGCCGTACAACGGGATCTTGCCCTTCAGGCCCGCCGCCGCGTAGTCCTTGACGAACTTCACCGCGCCGCCGCCCGAGAAGAAGGTGTACACGGCGTCGGGCTTGGCCGCGGCAATCTCGGTCAGCAGGGCCTGGAATTCGACGCCCGGAAACGGCAGGTTCAACTCCTTGGTGACCTTGCCGCCGCCCTTCTCGAAAGCTTCCTTGAAGCCGCCCACGCTTTCGTCACCGGCTGCGTATTTCCAGGTGATGGTGACCACGTTCTTGATGCCCTTCTTGGCCACCACTTCGCCCATGGCGTAACCCGGCTGCCAGTTGGAAAAACTGCTGCGGAAGATGTTGGGGGCGCACATGGCACCGGTCACCGCCGCAGCGCCAGCGTTGGGCACGATCAGCAGCGTGCCGCTTTCCTTGGCGGCCTTGGCCATGGCCATGGCCACGCCGCTGTGCACGGTGCCCACGATGACATCGACGTTGTCGCGCTTGATCAGCTTGTTGACGTTGTCGGTGGCCTTGGCCGGGTCGCTCTCGTCGTCGACCTTGATGTACTCGACCTCGCGGCCCGCCAGCTTGCCGCCCTGCTCGGCCACGTAAAGCCTGAAGCCGTTTTCGATGGCCACGCCCAAAGCGGCGAAGGTGCCGGTGGCCGGCAGCATCAGGCCGACCTTGAGCTTGCCGGTGGGCTGTGCGAAGGCGGCGCTGGCAGCGAGTGCAGCGGCAGCGATGAGCGAGATGCGGAAGAACTGGGTCATGTCGGGTCTCCGTTTTTCTGGATGAAAGCGTGTCTTTGGATGAATGCACACGTGGCGGCCATCAGGGCTTCAGGCTGGTCACGGTGTGGGCTGTGGCCGCAGTCGGCCAGCTCCATCAATTGTGTCTGCGGCACGCGGGCCTGGATGCCCCGGATTTGCAGCAGGGTGCCGTACTCGTCGTCCAGTCCCTGAACGGCCAGCAGCGGCGCACGGATCTCGCGGATCGCCTCGGTGATCTTCCAGGCGCGGAAGGTCGGGCTCAACCAGATATCGTTCCAGCCCCAGAAGGCGGAATCGACGTCGGCGTGGTGGCGGGCCAGGCGCTGGCGCAAATCGCCTTGCAGATAGGCCACGCGGGCCTGTTCGATGCTGGTGATGGAGTTGTCTTCGACCAGGATGTGCGGCGCCACCACGATGGCACCGCGCAGTTGCGCCGGGAACATCGCGGCGTACAGCAAAGCGATGCTGCCGCCGTCGCTGTGGCCGAGCAGCCAGGGCGGGTTCGCAGCCGCATCAACACCCAGCGCGGCCAGCAGCGCCGGCAGCACCTCACGCGCCTGGCGGTGCATGAAGTCGGGGCCCCAGTGTTCGTCGGCGCCGCGTGGTGAACTCTGCCCGTAGCCGGGGCGCGAATAGACCAGGCCGCGACACTTGGCGGCGCGGCACAGGCGTTCCGGAAAGTCACGCCACATCGAAACCGAACCGAGGCCTTCGTGCAGGAACACGACGAGCGGCGCCTGGTCGTTGCGCTCGCCCACCCATGCGTGTTCGATGCGGACATGCCGCCCGGCCCAGTCGATTTCAACCAGGCGGTTCTTCACCGGCCGGCTTCCTGGTCTCGAAGCTTGAATCGCTGGATCTTGCCGGTGGCGGTCTTGGGCAGCTCAGCCAAAAACTCGATCACGCGCGGGTATTTGTGGGGCGCCAGGCGGTCTTTGACGAAGGCTTTCAGTTCGGCCTCGGTCGCTGCCGCGCCGGCCTTCAGCACGACGAAGGCCTTGGTCTTGGTCAGCCCTTCTGCGTCGGGCACGCCGATGACGGCGGCTTCCAGCACGGCCGCGTGCTGCACCAGCGTGGCCTCGACTTCGAAGGGCGACACATAGATGCCGCTGACCTTCAGCATGTCGTCGCTGCGGCCGCCGTAGGTGTAGCTGCCGTCGGCGTTGCGGATGTATTTGTCGCCGCTTTTAGTCCAGCCGCCCTGGAAGGTGTCGCGCGTCTTTTCGCGGTTGCCCCAGTACATCATCGCAGCGCTGGGGCCGTGGATGTAGAGGTCGCCAGGTTCACCGTCGGGCACC
Source organism: Betaproteobacteria bacterium (assembly GCA_043750435.1). Taxonomy (GTDB): domain Bacteria; phylum Pseudomonadota; class Gammaproteobacteria; order Burkholderiales; family Burkholderiaceae_C; genus Rubrivivax. The sequence continues at coordinate 6,124 of JAYVBO010000440.1, forward strand.
GGGCCGCCATCGTCACCGCGCAAGGCGATTTCGTAGCCGGGCACCGGCCAGCCGGTGCTGCCGTAGCGCACGCGCTCGGGGCGGTTGCTGACGAAGATGTGCAGCATTTCGGTGCTGCCGATGCCGTCGACGATGTCCACGCCGAAGTGGCGTTTGAAGCGCTCGCCGATCTCGGCCGGCAAGGCTTCACCGGCCGACGAAACCAGGCGCAATGCGACCGCATCAGCGGCTGGCAGATCGGGGTTGGCCAGCATGCCGGCAAAGCCTGTCGGCGCGCCGAAGAACACCGTGGGTTTGAGCCCGCCCACGCCGCCCGTCATGCGCTTGAAGGTGGCGGCGGGCGTGGGCCGTTCGCCCATCAGCAAGGTCGTCGCGCCGACCGCCATCGGGAAGCTCAGCCCATTGCCCAGGCCGTAGGCGAAGAAGAGTTTGGCGGCCGAGAAACACACATCGGCTTCGGTCAAACCCAGCACGGCCTTGCCGTAGAGCTCGCAGGTCCAGTAGGGGTTGGCGTGCGAATGAACCGTGCCTTTCGGCCGGCCCGTCGAGCCTGAGGAATACAGCCAGAAGCCCGGGTCATCGGCACCCGTCGCGGCCGGCTTGGCCAGTGGTGCGTGGGCTTGCAGGAAGGCTTCGAATTCGATTTCGGCGGGGTGCAGCGGCGCGACGGGGCGCGACACCACCACCTTGTGCACCTCGTGGTCGGACTTGACCAGCGCGGTGGTCAGCGCAGGCAGCAGCGCGCCCGACACCAGCACGGCCTGTGCGCGGGAATGTTCCAGCATGTAGGCGTAGTCGTCGGCCGTCAGCAGCGTGTTCACCGCCACCGGCACCACGCCGGCGTACATCGCACCCAGGAAGGCCACGGGCCAGTCGCATCCGTCTTGCATCAGCAGCAGCACGCGCTC
>JAYVBO010000441.1:0-3007 GCA_043750435.1 Betaproteobacteria bacterium
GTGGCCGAAGGCATCGCCTCGCCCGCCGGGCTGGCGCTGGTGCTGGAAGACCTGGCCATCCGCACCCGCTACGCCAGTGGCGACGTGGCCGCCCAGCAAGAGCAGGCCCGCGTCCAACTGCGTGAACTGCAAGACCAGCACGGCGACGCCTGGGGCGGCATGGGCGCCGTGGCCGAGGCCTTCGGCGTGGCCTGGGAAGCGGCGCAAGACCGCGACGCCGCCATCGCCTGCTACGGCCGCGCGCTGTGCGCCAACGACGCCAGCGCCTCGGTCAAGGCGCACGAACAGCTGGGCAAGCTGCAGGTGGAACGCGCCTGGGCCATCGCCCAGGAAGCGGGCACCAACGCGGCCACGCTCGGGCAGATGCGCGAAGAACTGGCCATGGCCGTGCGTGAACTGCAAACCCTGGTGGCCCTGCAACCCACGATGGAGCGGCTGACCCTGGCCGGCCTGGCCTGGCAGCGCCAGGGCCAGCTGCAGGCCCAGGGCGACCTGGCGGCGGAATGCGCCGGCTCGCTGGTCATGGCGCTGCAAGCCTACCGCCGCGCCGAAACCGACGCCGCCGACGCCGGCGACCCGCGGCTCTTCGAAGCCGCGCTGCGCCGCATGGCTGTGGAACTGGTGCTGCACGCCGGTGAAAAGGCGGCGCCCGGCCTGGACAGCGCCGATCTGGCCCGCACCCGGCGCAGCCTGCAGACCCAGCACGACAGCGAACCCGACTTCCACAGCCATGCCGACGCCATCCGGCTGGACATCTTCGAGGTGCTGACCGCCGGCACTTTGGCCCAGCGCCAGCCTGCCCTGGCGGCGGCCTACGCCGCGCTGCGGGCGCAGGTGGCGGCCGTGCCGCTGTGGGCCCAGGCGCTGGACGCGGTGGGTTGGGTGCTGGACACGCCGGCGCTGCTGAAGGGCGCGGCGAACCGGGCGGCGGCGGGCAAGTTGTTGAAGCAGCTGCGCGACTACGCGCAGACGCCGGCGACCTGAACCGGCAGATGGCGGGCGGTTAGCGGTTAGCGGCCGGCAGCGGGTGGGCCTAGCGCCCGCCCGTCACGTCCAGCACCGCCCCCGTGGTGTAGCTGGCCTCGGCCGACAGGAGCCACACGATGGCTGCCGCGCATTCGTCGGCCGAGCCGGCGCGCTTCATCGGCACCAGGGGCGCCATTTGCGCGGCGCGGTCGGGTTCGCCGCCGCTGGCGTGGATGTCGGTTTCGATGATCCCGGGGCGCACCGCGTTGACGCGTATGCCCTCGGTGGCCACTTCGCGCGCCAGGCCCAGCGTGAAGGCGTCGATGGCGCCCTTGGCGGCGGCGTAGTCCACATACTGCCCGCCGGCGCCCAGCTTGGCAGCGGCTGAACTGAGGTTGACGATGGCGCCACCACGGCCGCCTGCGTGGCGCGTGCTCATGCGCTTGACGGCTTCGCGCGCGCACAGCATCGAGCCGATGACGTTGACGTCGAACTGGCGCCGCCAGCGCGCCACGCTGCCGCCGTCGATGCGGGCCGCCACGTCCACCACACCGGCGTTGTTGACCAGGCCGCCCAGGCGGCCCAGTTCGGCGTCGATGCGACTGAACATCGCCAGCACCGCGGCCTCAATGGCCACGTCGGCCTGCAGCACCAGGGCACGTCGGCCCAGGGCGCGCACCTGCACGGCCACGGCTTGCGCGGCGGCCTCGTCGCGGGTGTAGTTGATGGCGACATCCCAGCCGCCGGCGGCAGCACGCAGGGCTGTGGCGGCGCCGATGCCCCGGCTGCCGCCGGTGACGAGAAGGACAGGGTTCATGTCCCGATGTTAGGCAGCCGGGCGCTCGGCTAGAGTGCTCGTCATCCCGAGGAGACAAGACCCATGCAAAGACGCCATCTCATGCTGGCCGGCACCACGGCACTGCTGGCCGCACCCTTTGTTGTGCGGGCGCAGGCGCTGGAAAAACCCAAGCTCACGCTGGCCGTGGGCGGCAAGAACCTGCTGTACTACCTGCCGCTGACCATTGCCGAGCAGCGCGGTTACTTCAAGGCTGAAGGCCTGGACATCAACATCGTCGACTTCGCCGGCGGCGCCCGCGCGCTGCAGGCCCTGGTGGGCGGCAGCGCCGACGTGGTCAGCGGCGCCTTCGAACACACGGTCAACATGCAGGCGAAGGGCCAGCGCCTGCGCGCCTTTGTGCTGCAGGGCCGGGCGCCGCAGATCGTGCTGGGCGTGAACCCGAAAACCTTGGCCCACTACAAGACCATCGCCGACCTGAAGGGCAAGAAGATCGGCGTCACCGCGCCGGGTTCTTCGACCAATGTGATGGTCAACTTCATCCTGGCCAAGGCAGGTTTGAAGCCGTCCGACGTCAGCATCATCGGCGTCGGCGCCGGGCCGGGCGCGGTGGCCGCCATGCGGGCCGGGCAGATCGACGCGCTGAGCAACCTCGACCCGGTGGTGACACTGCTACAGCGCAGCGGCGACCTGAAAGTCATCTCCGACACGCGCGTCGTGGCCGAGGCCGAACGGGTCTTCGGCGGCCCCATGCCAGCGGGCTGCCTGTACGCGCAGCAAAGCTTCATCGACAAGCACCCGGCCACCGTGCAGGCACTGACCAACGCCCTGGTGCGCGCCGACAAATGGATCCAGAGCGCCGGCCCCAGCGAGATCATTACCAACGTGCCCGAAGGCTTTTTACTGGGCGACCGCGCGGTCTACATCGACGCCTTCCTGGCCGCCAAGGGTGCGCTGTCGCCCGACGGCAGCTTCCCCGAAAAAGGCGCCGACACGGCGCTGCGCGCGCTGTCCAGCATCGACGCCGAGATCGCCAAGGCCAAGATTGATCTGGCGGCGGTGTGGACGAATGAGTTCGTGAAGAAAGCCAACGCCAAATACCCGAAAGGATGAACGCCATGACGACCGAACTGATCCTGGAACGTGTGGTGTCCGTGTCGCCCGCCGAAGCGTGGCGCGCCTGGACCGACCCCGACCTGCTGATGCGCTGGTTCTGCCCGAAGCCCTGGCGCACCGAAGACGCCC
>JAYVBO010000442.1:0-6987 GCA_043750435.1 Betaproteobacteria bacterium
GACACCAGGGTGGTGCTGCCGGTGCGGTGTTCGATCAGGTGGGCGTCGTCGCTCAAGCGATCAATTCGCCAGTGCCTTGACGATGGCGTCGCGGCACATGGCCATCAGACCGCCCGACAAGGGCCCGAAGACAAAGACGGCGACGCCGTTGAGCGCCAGCAATGCGCTGACGCCGGCGCCGCGCACGATGGGCACGGTCTGCACCGGCTCGTCGAACCACATTACCTTGACCACACGCAGGTAGTAGAAGGCGCCGATCAAGGAAAACATCACCGCCACCACAGCCAGCACGATATTGCCCGACACATTGGTGGTCACCAGCGCCTGAATCACGGCCAGCTTGGCGAAGAAGCCCACCATGGGCGGCAGGCCGGCCAGCGAGAACATGAAGACCGTCATCACGCCGGCCACCCAGGGCGCGCGGCGCGACAGGCCAGCCAGGTCGTCGATCTGTTCGCTCTCGAAACCCTGGCGCGACAAAAACATGATCAGGCCGAAGGTACCCAGCGTGGTCAGCACATAGGCCACCAGGTAGAACATGGCCGAGCTGTAGGCATTGCCCGCCGACACCGTGTTGCCGCCCACCACGCCAGCCGCCAGGCCCAGCAGGATGAAACCCATTTGCGCGATGGTCGAATAGGCCAGCATGCGCTTCAAATTGCTCTGGGCTATGGCCGCCAGGTTGCCCACCGCCAATGAAGCCACGGCCATCACCACCAGCATCTGCTGCCAGTCCACCGCCAAGCCCAGCATGCCCTCGACCAGCAGGCGGATGGTGATGGCGAAGGCGGCGAACTTGGGTGCGCCACCAATCAACAGCGTGGCCGCCGTTGGCGCGCCCTGGTAGACGTCAGGCACCCACATGTGGAAAGGCACGGCGCCCAACTTGAAACCCAGGCCAGCCACGACAAACACCACGCCGAAGACCAGCACTTCGCGGTTGATGCGGAAGTTGGCGATGTGGTCGAAGACCTTGGGAATTTCCAGCGTGCCGGTGGCGCCGTAGATCATGCTCAAACCGTAGAGCAAGAAGCCGCTGGCCAGGGCGCCGAGCACGAAATACTTCATCGCTGCCTCGGTGGCCAGGGCGTGGTCGCGGCGCATGGCGGTCAGCGCGTACAGCGACAAACTCATCACTTCCAGGCCGAGGTAGACAACCAGGAAATTGTTGGCCGAGCACATCACCGAAATGCCCAACAGCACGAAGAGGGTGAGCATGTAGAACTCGCCCTTCTGCATGTCGCGCGAGGCCAGCGTGGGCCGCGCGTAGGCCAGTGTCAGCATCACGCTCAGGCCTGCGAAGCCGCCCAGCAGGCGGCCCATCGGGTCAACGACCACCATGCCGCTCATGCCGTAGGCGGTGGTGCCGGCGTTGTAGTCGCCCAGCTGGATGGCGACGAAGACGGCAATGGCGACCTGCGTGCACCAGTAGGCCGGGCCGCGCTCGGGGTCGCTGGTGAAGAGGTCGATCAGCAGCACGCCGCAGCCGGCGACAAGCAGCCACAGTTCGGGGTAAACGACGGGCCAGTTCATCGGTGTCATGGTCTTGTGGTCTTGTGGTTGCCGGCGGCCGTCAGTTCAGCTTGGAAGCCGCAACGTGCTTCAGCAGTTCGGCCACGGAAACGTTCATCACGTCGGTGAAAGGCTTGGGGTAAAGGCCCATCGCCAGCACGGCAACGGCCAACAGACCCAGCATCAGGAATTCGCGGCCATTGATGTCCTGCAGTTCGCGGACGTGCTCATTCGCGACGTCACCGAAGTAGACGCGCTTGACCATCCACAGCGTGTAGGCCGCGCCAAAGACCAGGGTCGTGGACGCCAGGAAAGCAATCCAGAAGTTGTATTTGACGGCGCCCAGGATGACCATCCATTCGCCGACGAAACCGGCGGTGCCTGGCAGGCCGCAATTGGCCATCGCGAACAGCACCGCGAAGGCCGCGAACTTGGGCATGGTGTTGGCCACGCCGCCGTAGCTGGCGATCTCACGCGAATGCACACGGTCGTAGAGCACGCCGATGCACAGGAACATCGCGCCCGATACGAAGCCGTGGCTGATCATCTGCACGATGGCGCCTTCAACACCCAAGGTGTTGAACATGAAGAAGCCCAGCGTGACGAAGCCCATGTGGGCAATCGAGCTGTAGGCCACCAGCTTCTTCATATCCTGCTGCACCAGCGCCACCAGGCCGATGTAGAGCACGGCGATCAGGCTCAGCGCGATGATCACCCAGGCGTATTCACGCGATGCATCCGGCGTGATGGGCAGGCTGAAGCGCAGGAAGCCGTAGGCGCCCAGCTTCAGCATGATGGCTGCCAGCACGACCGAGCCGCCGGTGGGCGCTTCAACGTGGGCGTCGGGCAGCCAGGTGTGTACCGGCCACATCGGCACCTTCACCGAGAAGGCCGCGAAGAAGGCGAAGAACAGCAGGGTCTGCGTGTGCAGCGGCAAGGGCAGCTTGTGCCAGGCCAGGATGTCGAAGCTGCCGCCGCTCTTGAAGTAGAGGTAGACCAGGGCCACCAGCATCAGCAGCGAGCCGGCCAGCGTGTACAGGAAGAACTTGAAGGCCGCGTAGACACGTTTGGGGCCGCCCCAGACGCCGATGATGATGTACATCGGGATCAGCGTGGCTTCGAAGAAGACGTAGAACAGCAGGCCGTCCATGGCCGTGAACACGCCGATCATCAGGCCCGACAGGATCAGGAAGGCGCCCATGTAGGACGCCACGCGCTGCTCGATGACCTGCCAGGCAGCGATGACGACGATGACCGTGATGAAGGCGGTCAGCGGCACAAACCACATCGACAAGCCGTCCACACCCAGCGCGTAATGGATGTTGAAGCGCGGCACCCATTCCAGCTTCTCGGCGTACTGCATGGCTGCCGTGCTGACGTCGAAACGCGTGATGACCGGGATGGTGACCAGGAAGGACGCCACGGCACCGACCAACGCGATGGCACGCGCCACACCGGCGTTCTCGTCACGCCCCACCGCCAACAGCAGCGTGCCGAAGGCGATGGGCAACCAGATCGCAAGGCTCAAGAGACCCATCGTGCGCTTTCCGTCAGTTCGTCTGTCATGTTCTTGTTGTGCATGGCGGCCTCAGCGCATCAGGCCGCTGAAATAGGGCCAGAGCTGCCAGGTCAGCAGGCCAAAGATGCCCAGGGCCATCACCAGCGCGTACTGGTAGAGGTGGCCGCTTTGCCAGCCCCGCACCACGCCGGACAGGCGCCCGACCATGCTGGCCGAACCATTGACGGCGCCGTCGATGACGGCCTGATCGCCGCCCTTCCAAAGGCCCGTGCCCAGCAGGCGCGCGCCCGCAGCCAGCACGTGTTCGTTGAACCAGTCCAGGTAGTACTTGTTTTCCAGCACGGTGCGCAGCGGCTTCAGGGCCCGGTCGAGCGCCGCCGGGATGGCCGGCGCCTGCAGGTAGAACAACCAGGCCGTGGCCACACCGGCCGCCGCCAGGATGAAGGGCAGCGAGGTCAGTGCGTGCAGCGCCATGGCAGCAGCGCCGTGGAATTCCTTGGCCAGCTCTTCCATCGCCGGGTGGTGTTCAGCGTTGACGAAGATGGCGCCTTTGAAGAAGTCACCGAAGAGCATTGGGCCGATGGTCAGGTAGCCGATGACCACCGACGGTATCGCCAGCAACACCAACGGCAGCGTGACCACCCAGGGCGATTCATGCGGCGTGTGGGCATGGTGTTCGGCATGCGCGTGGCCATGGTCGTCGTGCGCAGCGTGGGCATCGTGTGCGTCGTCATGCGCGTGGTCGTCCTCGGGCGGAAAGGGCTTGTTGTGGAAGCGCTCTTTGCCGTGGAAGACCAGGAAATACATGCGGAAGGAATAGAAGGCCGTAACAAAGACGCCGGCCGTCACCGAGAAGATGGCGAAACCGGTGCCCGGCAAGTGGGTGGCGTGCACCGCCTCGATGATGCTGTCCTTGCTGTAGAAGCCGGCGAACAGCGGCGTGCCGATCAGGGCCAGCGAACCCAGCAACGAGGTGATCCAGGTGATGGGCATGTACTTGCGCAGGCCGCCCATGTTGCGGATGTCCTGATCGTGGTGCATACCGATGATCACCGAGCCCGCGCCCAGGAACAACAGCGCCTTGAAGAAGGCGTGGGTCATCAGGTGGAAGACGGCCACGCTGTAGGCCGAGGCGCCGAGGGCCACGGTCATGTAACCCAACTGGCTCAAGGTTGAGTAGGCGACGACGCGCTTGATGTCGTTCTGGATGATGCCCAAGAAACCCATGAACAGTGCGGTGATGGAACCGATGACCAGCACGAAATTCAGCGCGGTGTCCGAAAGCTCGAACAGCGGCGACATGCGCGCGACCATGAAGATGCCGGCCGTCACCATGGTGGCGGCGTGGATCAGCGCAGAAATAGGCGTCGGGCCTTCCATCGAGTCGGGCAGCCAGACGTGCAGCGGGAACTGCGCGCTCTTGCCCATGGCGCCGATGAACAGGCAGATGCAGGTGACGGTGATCAGCAGCCACTCGCCACCGAACAAGGGCAGCGGGAAGGCCAGCTTCGCCAGTTCGGGCGTGGTGGTGAAGGCCGCGAAAGCCTCGCCGTAATTCAGCGTGCCGGCGTAGGCCACGACCAAGCCTATGCCCAGGATGAAGCCGAAGTCGCCAACCCGGTTGACCAGAAAGGCCTTCATGTTGGCGAAGATGGCCGTGGGCTTCTTGAACCAGAAACCGATCAGCAGGTAGGACACCAGGCCCACCGCTTCCCAGCCGAAGAAGAGCTGCAGGAAGTTGTTGCTCATCACCAGCATCAACATGCTGAAGGTGAACAGGCTGATGTAGCTGAAGAAGCGCTGGTAGCCCGGGTCACCTTCCATGTATCCGATGGTGTAGATGTGCACCATCAGCGAAACGAAGGTGACGACGACCATCATCATCGCGGTCAGGCCGTCGACCAGGAAGCCGACTTCCATCACCAGCTTGTCGACCACGGCCCATTGGTAGATGGTGCCGTTGTAGCGGGCGCCTTCCAGCACTTGCTGCAGCACGAAGCAAGAACCGATGAAGGCGATGAGCACGCCCAGGATGGTGGCGGTGTGGGCGCCGCGCGTGCCGATCTGCTTGCCGGCCAGGCCGGCGAGCAGGGCACCGGCCAGCGGGGCCAGCGGTATGGTCAGCAGCAGGGCTGTGGAGATCGAGGTTGCCATGTCCGGGTTCAACCTTTGAGCTCGTCGAGTTCTTCGACGTTGATCGAGGCACGGTTGCGGAACAGCACCACCAGGATCGCCAGACCGATGGCCGATTCAGCAGCGGCCACCGTCAGGATGAAGAAGACGAAGACCTGGCCCGCCATGCGGTCGGCTTCGACCGGCAGGTAGTGCGAGAAGGCGATGAAGTTCAGGTTGACGGCCAGCAGCATCAGCTCAATCGCCATCAGCAACACGATGAGGTTGCGACGGTTCAAGAAGATGCCGATCACCGAAAGGGCGAACAGGATGCCGCCGAGCGACAGGTAATGACCGAGGGTGATGGGGCCCATCAGACACCTTCCTTCTTGATGGACGGCGCTTCCACCACGGCCGGCATCTTGATGAGGCGCACGCGGTCAGCGGCCTTGACCTTGACCTGTTGCGAGGGGTCCATCTGCTTGCTGTCCTTGCGGCCGCGCAGCGTCAGCGCAATGGCCGCGATGATGGCCACCAGCAGCAGCACCGCAGCCAATTGCAGCGGGTACAGGTAGTGGGTGTAGATCTCGATGCCCAGCAGCTTGGTGTTGCCGATTTCCAGCGCCTTGGCTGACGGTTGCGGCGCTTCCAGGCGGAAGCCGCGCATCAGCACCAGCGCCATTTCCAGCGCAATCACTGCGCCCACACCGCCGGCCAGCGGCACATGCTTCCAGAAGCCGACACGCAATGCATCAGTGTTGATGTCCAGCATCATCACCACGAACAGAATGAGCACCATCACCGCGCCGACATAGACCAGCACCAGCGCAATGGCCAGGAATTCAGCCCGCAGCAGCATCCAGATGCAACTGGCGCTGAAGAAAGCCAGCACCAGGTAGAGCGCCGCGTGCACGGTGCTGCGCGCCGTGATGACCAGCAGCGCTGCAAACAACAGCACGGCAGAAAAAACGTAGAAGAGTGCGGTGATCGAATTCATGTTTGCGCGTCAACGGTACTTGGCATCGGCAGCACGGTTGGCAGCGATCTCTTTTTCGTAACGGTCACCCACGGCCAACAGCATGTCCTTGGTGAAGTACAGGTCGCCGCGCTTTTCGCCGTGGTATTCGAAGTGGTGGGTTTCGACGATGCTGTCCACCGGGCAGCTTTCTTCGCAGAAGCCGCAGAAGATGCACTTGGTCAGGTCGATGTCGTAACGCGTGGTGCGGCGGCTGCCGTCACTGCGCACTTCCGATTCGATGGTGATGGCCATGGCCGGACACACCGCTTCGCACAGCTTGCAGGCTATGCAGCGCTCTTCGCCGTTTTCATAGCGGCGCAGCGCATGCAAGCCGCGAAAGCGCGGCGACAGCGGCGTCTTCTCTTCCGGGAATTGGATGGTGATGTTCTTGGACCAGAAATAGCGTCCGGTCAGCTTCATGCCTTTGAACAGTTCTGCCAGCAGCATGCTGCTGAAGACGTCCTTGACTGCCGTGAAAGTGCTCATGGCAGCACCGCCCGGCCGTTCCGAAGGTGCTGCGCGCCCCCTTGGGGGGCAGCGAACGAAGTGAGCTTGGGGGCCATTTTCTTCACTTCCAGATGTTGAACGGGGATTGGATCCACAGACCCACGACCACCAGCCAGACCAGCGCGATCGGGATGAAGATCTTCCAGCCCAGACGCATGATCTGGTCGTAGCGGAAGCGCGGGAAGGTGGCACGCACCCACAGGAACATGGTGACGACCACAAAGGTCTTGATGCCCAGCCAGATCCAGCCCGGGATGAAGTCGAGGAAGGCGAAAGGCGACAGCCAGCCACCCAGGAAAAGCAGCACGCTGAGCATGCT
>JAYVBO010000443.1:0-6979 GCA_043750435.1 Betaproteobacteria bacterium
GCGAGGCGTCCGAGGGAATCCAAAGACGGTGTTTCTTGAGCGCTGCGCAGTTAGCGGGTAAACCGCCGGAGTATAGCCGGCGGCTGGGCTAACCCCTAGTTCAGGCCACCAGTGCGGCGATGCCGGCGCGGGCGATCTGCGCGTCCTCGGCCGACTTGACGCCGCTGACGCCGATGGCGCCCACGCAGTGCCCGTCAACCAGGATGGGCACGCCGCCTTCCAGCATCCCCCTGAGTGACGGCGCGCTGAGGAAGGACACGCGGCCCTGGTTGATCATGTCCTCGTAGACCTTGCTCTCGCGGCGGCCCACCGCCGCGGTGCGGGCCTTGGCGGGCGCAATTTCCGACGAAATGGGGGCAGCGCCGTCCAGGCGCTGCAGCCACAGCAAGTGGCCACCGTCGTCCACGATGGCGATGGTGACGGCCCAGCCGTGCTGGGTGGCTTCGGCCTCGGCGGCGGCGGCCATGGTGCGAAGGTCGGACAGGGTCAGGGTGGGTTTGGTGTTCATGCCGCAACGATAACGCCGCTTCCGCGCGGGCGCGAGCCCAGGTCGAAAACAGCATGGCGTTTCCCCGGGTAAGGCCTTGATTTGGCGCCGGGCGGCCACACCTAGAATCGGCGCGCTCGCTGTCCGAGCGTCATCGCATCTGCGGAGGTTTCATGGAACATAGCGTTCAGCAATACCCGGGCCAATCGGGCCTGGTTGGCGGCGGGGACGTCACCGCGCAACGCAACCGCGTGCTGCGCAACACCTACTGGCTGCTGGCGCTGTCGATGGTGCCCACGGTGCTGGGTGCCTGGCTGGGTGTGGAACTGGGCGTGGCCAAGGCCATGGGGTCGGGCACGGGCCTGATCGTCTTCCTGGTCGGCGCCTTCGGCTTCATGTACGCCATTGAAAAGACCAAGAACTCGGCTGCCGGCGTGCCGGTGCTGCTGGGCTTCACCTTCTTCATGGGCCTGATGCTGGCCCGCTTGGTGGGCAGCGTGCTGGGCCTGAAGAACGGCGGCAGCCTGATCATGATGGCCTTCGCCGGCACCGGCGCCATCTTCTTCGGCATGGCCTCGCTAAGCACCATCATCAAGCGTGACCTGGGTTCGATGGGCAAGTTCCTGTTCATCGGCATGATCATGCTGATCGTGGCGGGCATCGCCAACATCTTCATCCAGAGCAGCGCGCTGATGATCACGCTGTCGGTGCTGGCCATCGGCATCTTCTCGGCCTTCATCCTGCATGACCTGAAGCGCGTGCAGGACGGCGAAGAAACCAACTACATCAGCGCCACGCTGGGCGTCTACCTGAGCCTGTACAACGTGTTCAGCAACCTGTTGGCGCTGCTGGGCATCTTCGGCGGTGAGAGGGACTGATCCAGCCCCCGGACTTGAATGAAAAACGGGGCCTTCGGGCCTCGTTTTTTTATGCTTCGATGAGGTCGAAGACCGCCATGCTTTCCACATGCGCGGTGTGCGGGAACATGTTCACCACACCCGCCAGGCTGCAGCGGTAGCCGGCCTGGTGCACCAGCAGGCCGGCGTCGCGGGCCAGCGTGGCCGGGTTGCAGCTGACGTAGACGATGCGCTTGGGCGGGGCCCAGCCTTCGCTGCCATGCAATTCAGCCATCGCCTTGGCCAGGGCGAAGGCGCCTTCGCGCGGCGGGTCGATCAGCCAGCGCTGGGCCGGGCCCAGCGCTTTCAGCTCGTCGGGGGTCAGATCGAAGAGATTGCGCGCGGCGAAATTGGTTTTGGCCGACAGCCCGTTCAGCGCCGCGTTGGCGCGGGCCCGGGCCACCAGTGTCTCGCTGCCTTCGATGCCCAGCACCTCGCGGGCCCGCGTGGCCAGCGGCAGGGTGAAGTTGCCCAGGCCACAGAACCAGTCGATGACGCGCTCGTCAGCCTGCGGGTCCAGCAAACGGATGGCGCGTTGAACCAGCACACGGTTGATGTGCGGATTGACCTGCGTGAAGTCCGTCGGTTTGAACGGCATGTGGATGCCGAACTCGGGCAAGCTGTAGCTCAGCGCCGCCCCGCCTTCGTCCAGCAGGCGCACGGTGTCCGGGCCTTTGGCTTGCAGCCACCACTGCACGTCGTGGACGGCGGCGAAGTCGCGCAGCAACTGCAGGTCGCTGGCACTCAGCGGCTCCAGGAGGCGCAGCACCAGGGCGGTCACACCTTCACCGGCGGCCAGTTCGATTTGCGGCAGCCGTTCGCGCTGCTCCATCGCACCGATCAAATCGCGCATCGGCAGCAGCAGGGCACTCACTTTGGCCGGTAACACCGGGCAGACTTCCATGTCGGCCACATAGCGCGACTTGCGTTCGTGGAAACCGATCAGCACCTTGCCCTTCTTGGCCACATGGCGCACCGACAGGCGGGCGCGGTCGCGGTAGCCCCAGGCCGGGCCTTCGATGGGCCGCAGCAGCGTGTCGGGTTTGACCTTGGCCAGGTACCACAGGTTGTCTTCCATCACCCGCTGCTTGACGGCCACCTGCGCGGCGGGGTGCAGGTGCTGCATCTTGCAGCCACCGCACGCGCCGGCGTGCAAGCCGAAATTGGGGCAGCCCGGGCGCACGCGCTGCGAGCTTTCGCGGGCGATCAAACCCACCTGCCCGGCTTCCCAGTTGTTCTTCTTGCGCGACACGTTGACCCGCACGCGTTCACCCGGCAAGGCGCCTTCGATGAAAACCACCTTGCCCTGCCCTTCGGGCTGCCCCTCTTCCAAGGGGCGGTGGGCCACGCCCTGCGCATCCAGGTCGAGAGACTCGACCTCCAACCAATCGAAACCAGATGTCATGTCAGCGGGCCGGCAGCAGTTTCGCGGGGTCTATGGGCTTGCCCTGGCGGCGAATCTCGAAGTGCAGTTGCACCCGGTCGGCATCGCTGGCGCCCATCTCGGCAATTTTTTGACCCTTGCGCACCGCCTGCTCTTCCTTCACCAGCAAGGTCTGGTTGTGGGCGTAGGCCGTCAGGTAGGTGGCGTTGTGCTTGACGATGACCAGGTTGCCGTAGCCGCGCAGGCCGGCACCGGCGTAGACCACGCGGCCGTCGGCGGCGGCGAACACCGGGTCGCCGGCCTTGCCGGTGATGGCCAGCCCTTTGCTTTTGGCGTCGTCAAAGGCGGTGGCCACGGGACCGTTGGCGGGCCACATCCAGTCCAGGCTTTCGTCGGATTCGCGCGGTGCAGCCGGCGCTGGCGCTGCAGCGACAGCCGGGCCGCTGCCCGTTGGCGCGGCCACGCCCGGTGCACCGGGTTTGCCGTCCAATGTGCGGTTTTCGACTCGCCCCGCAGCGGTGAGGGGCCGCGCCGTCGCCACGGTCGGATCGACACTGGGCGGCACCACGCGCAGCACCTGCCCCACCTCGATCAGGTTGGGGTTGTCCAGGCTGTTCCAGCGGCCCACGTCGCGCCAGGGCTGGCCGTTGTCCAACGCAATGCGGATCAGCGTATCGCCGGCCTTCACCGTGTAGTAGCCCGGCTTGCCGGCGTTTTCGGCACCTGGCAATGGCTTGGCAGCCGCCGCGTCGGCAGCCGGCGCAGTGGCCGCAACCGAAGGCGTCGGAGCGGCCGCAGCCGGCTTGGCCGACGGGCCGCGTCGGTCTTCAACCGGCGCGCGGTTGCCGGACGACGCGCATCCGGCCAACAGCGCCACGCTGACGGCCAACAAGCAGCCGGACAGCGGCGTGCTGCGCGGAGAAAACACAAATGACTGACGGCTTGGCTGCTTCATGCGGCGCCCGATTTGAGAGGGACGAAATGCACGGCGTCGTGCCACTGGCGCACGACCCCATCGGCTTGTTTGTCGATGACCAGCAAGACCTGGCCACCGCGTTCGGCGTCGTGCGTGGGGGCGATCAGCCGCCCGCCGACGGCCAGCTGGTCCAGCCAGGCGGCGGGCACGTCGTCGCCGCCGGCGGCGGCCACGATGCTGGTGTAAGGCGCGCGCGGTGCGTGGCCCAGGCGGCCGTCACCGTAGACCAGGCGCAGGTCGCCGGCACGGTGCGCGGCCAGGTTGTCGCGGGCCTTGTCGTGCAGGCCTTTCAGCCGCTCGATGGACACCACGCTGGGCGCCAACAGGGTCAGCAGCGCGGCCTGGTAGCCGCAGCCGGTGCCGATTTCCAGCACCTGGCCAAGATGGCCTTGTTGACGCGCCTGGACGCCGTCGAACAGCAGCGCCAGCATGCGCGCCACCACCGAGGGCTTGGAGATGGTTTGCTGCAGCCCGATGGGCAAGCTGGTGTCTTCGTAGGCCTGATTGGCCAGCGCGGTGTCGACAAAGCGGTGCCGCTCGACCTGCGCAAAAGCCAGCAGCACCGGTTCACAGCGCACGCCGTCGGCGCGCAGGCGCTGCACCATGCGCGCCCGCACGGCGGCGCTGTCCAGGCCCAGGCCCTTGGGCGCGTGGCGGGCGTTGGCCTGCTGCTGCTGTTGGGCGTCTTGCGCGGCGTGGTGCAGATGGCGCTGCGGGCGCAACACCTCGGTGGTCGCAGCGCGGGCGGCACCCTGCACGCGGCCCAGGTCCAGCGGGAAGCGTGGCGGGGCTGGCGGCCGCGTCATCCGGCGCTGCCGCTCACCTGGGCGAAGCGCGCGGCCCAGGTCGCGCTGCGTGCGTGGTCGGTCAGGTCGACCTGCAGCGGCGTGATCGAGATGCAGCCGCTGGCCACGGCGTGGAAGTCGGTGCCCTCGCCGCATTCGCGGGCGTCACCGGCCGGGCCTATCCAGTAGATGGGCTCGCCGCGCGGGCTGGTCTGGCGGATCACCGGCTCGCTGGCATGGCGCCGGCCCAGGCGGGTGACGACGCGCGGCAGGCTGGCGGCATCGGCGCGGTTGGGGATGTTGACGTTCAGCAGCCAGGGAGCCTGGCCGGCCACCAGCGGCGCCTGCGCCAGCACCTGTTCGATCACCGAACGCGCGGCCGCAGCCGCCGCTTCCAGCTCGCCCCAGCCCTTGCGCTCTTGCGAAAAGGCAATGGCCGGCACGCCGAACAAAAAGCCTTCCATCGCCGCCGCCACGGTGCCCGAATACAGGGTGTCGTCGCCCATATTGGCGCCGTTGTTGATGCCCGACAGCACCAAGTCGGGCTTGTAGCCCAGCAGGCCGGTCAGCGCGACGTGGACGCAGTCGGACGGCGTGCCGTTGACGACGCGAAAGCCCTGCACGTGTTCGCCACGGGCTTCGAAAACCGACAGCGGCCGGGTCAGGGTCAGCGCGTTGGAGGTGCCGCTGGCGTTCTGCTCGGGCGCGATGACATCAATCTGGCCCAGCCCTTGGCAGGCGCGCACCAGCGCGGCCAGTCCGGGGGCGAGGTAACCGTCGTCGTTGGCTATGAGGATGCGCATGCCGCGCATTGTAGGGAGCGCTGCCCCAGCACCAGCCCCAACGCAATGCCGACGCCATCGGCCAGCAGATCGGGCCATTCGCCCACGCGGTTGGGCGTGTAGGACTGCAGCACTTCGATCAGCCCGCCGTAAGCCAGCAAGGCGCCGCCGACACGCCAGAGCGAACCACAACGGCCCCACAGCGCCACCACGGCCAGGGTGGCGAAGGCGGCCACGTGGTTCAGTTTGTCCCAGCCCAGATCGAACTGCTGCGGTGGCGCGGGCGACAGCGCCAGCCAGGTGATCACGATCAGCAACAGCGCCAGCGCGGCGCGCCACCAAGGTGTGACGCGGGGGTGGGCGATCCAGGACAAAAGCAAGGCGGGGTGCATGGCGGGGCGGGGGTGGCGACAGCGACTGTCGAAGGACGCGACTTTAGGGTGCCGGCGCGCGCGGGCCGGCCCAGGCGGCACACTGCGCAGTTCTTGAACCCACCGGCCGACGTCATGCCTTTGAACCCGCTCCTGAATCCTGAACCCCATGGCGTCGGCGTGGTCGGCACCGGCATCATGGGCCGGCGCATGCTGGCTGCGCTGCAGCAGCACCCGCGCTTTCGCACGGTGACCCTGTGGGACCCGCAGCCCGCTGCGCTGCAAGCCGCCGTGCATGCCACGCCCGGCGCCCAGGCGGCCGACAGCCTGCACGCGCTGGTCAACGACCCGGCGGTGGCGCTGGTCTACGTGGCCTCGCCGCCAGCCAGCCATTTGCATGCCGTGCAAGCGGTGATGGCCGCCGGCCGCGCCTGCCTGTGCGAGAAGCCCCTGGCGTCGAACGTGGACGAAGCGCAGGCCTTGCGTGACGCGGTGGTGCAGGCCGGCCTGCCCTTCGCCGTCAACTTCCCCTTTGCACGTTCGCCGGCCAGCCTGGGCTTGCAGGATGCGCTGCGCAGCGGCCGCATCGGCCCCATCGAAGCGGCGCGCATCACGCTGCGTTTTGCGCAATGGCCGCGCCCCTGGCAGGCCGGCGCCAGCGCCTGGCTGGCCGGCGCAGCCGAGGGCGGTTTCACGCGCGAAGTGCTGTCGCATTTCGTCTTCCTAGCGCTGCGCCTGTTCGGGCCGGCCACGGTGCAAGACGTGCGGCTGCAGCGTGCGCCGGGGCTGACCGAAACGGCTCTGCAGGCGTGCTTGCAACATGCCAGCGTGCGCGTGCAGATCGACGCCGCGGTGGCCGGCAGCGTGGCCGACGAAAACCGCTTCGAACTGACCGGCGGCAGTGGCCAAGCGGCGCTGGTCAACTGGGCCCAACTCGAGCAGGACGGCAGCCTGGTGCTGCCCCGAACGGACTCGACACCCGCCACGCTGGACGCTCTGGCGCGCCTGCTCAACGGCCACGCCGACCACGGCCTGGCCACGGCCGACGAAGCGCTGGCGGTGGTGCGCTGCGTCGAAGCGATGTTGCTGCCGTGACACGCTGAAGCCGGCAAACACCGGTGCGCAGGCGCTGGCGTCTCGCCAGCCATCAGGCCAGGCCCAGCGCCTTCAGCCGGCGGTACAGCGTGCGCTCGCTGAGCCCCGCCCGCTGCGCCAGTTCGCGGCGCGTGCCGTCGCGGCTGGCCGCCAATTGCCTCAGCGCTTCGTCGCTGATCGGTGGCTGGCGCGGCGCGCCGGCA
>JAYVBO010000444.1:0-2997 GCA_043750435.1 Betaproteobacteria bacterium
GCCAGCGGCACGCTGGTCGTCGTCGCGTTCTACCTGATCGCGCAGATGGTCGGCGCCGGCCAGCTCATCAAGCTGCTGTTCGGCCTGGAGTACTGGATGGCCGTGGTCATCGTCGGCGCGCTGATGATGGTCTACGTGCTCTTCGGCGGCATGACGGCCACCACCTGGGTGCAGATCATCAAGGCCATCATGCTGCTGTGCGGCGCCTCCTTCATGGCCTTCATGGTGTTGCTGCACTTCGGCTTCAGCCCTGAAGCCATGTTTGCGGAAGCCGTGAAGATCAAGACGGCGCTGGCCACCAAGGGCGGCAAGCCGGCCGAAGAGGCGGCGAAGATAGGCTTCAGCATCATGGGGCCGGGCAACTTCGTGAAGGACCCCATCAGCACCATCAGCTTCGGCATGGCCCTGATGTTCGGTACCGCCGGACTGCCCCACATCCTGATGCGCTTCTTCACCGTGCCGAATGCCCGCGAAGCGCGCAAGTCGGTGCTGTGGGCCACCACCTGGATCGGCTACTTCTACATCCTGACCTTCATCATCGGTTTCGGTGCCATCACCTTCGTGCTGACCAACCCGAACTTCCTGGACGCCAAGGGCCTGCTGCTGGGCGGCAACAACATGGCCGCCATCCACCTGGCCAACGCGGTGGGGGGCAATGTGTTCCTGGGCTTCATCTCGGCTGTGGCCTTTGCGACCATCCTGGCGGTGGTGGCTGGTCTGACCTTGAGCGGCGCCAGCGCGGTGTCGCATGACCTCTACGCCACCGTCATCAAGAAGGGCAAGGCCGACAGCGCCAGCGAGTTGCGCGTGTCCAAGATCACCACCATCTGCCTGGGTGTCGTGGCGGTCGTGTTGGGCATCGCCTTCGAGAAGCAGAACATCGCCTTCATGGTGAGCCTGGCCTTCGCGATAGCCGCATCGGCCAACTTCCCGGTGCTGCTGATGAGCGTGCTGTGGAAGAACTGCACCACCAAGGGTGCTGTCATCGGTGGCTTCCTGGGCCTGATCTCGTCGGTGGCCCTGACGGTGGTTTCACCTGCCGTGTGGGAAGCCACGCTGGGCAACCCCAAGGGCAGCGCCTGGTTCCCGTACACCAGCCCTGCGCTGTTCAGCATGACCATCGGTTTCGTGGGCATCTGGCTGTTCAGCGTGCTGGACAACAGCAAGCGCGCGGCCATCGACCGCGCTGGCTTCCTGGCGCAGCAGGTGCGGTCGGAGACCGGCATCGGCGCAGCCGGGGCATCGGGCCACTGAGTGGCCTGCTGAGCGGGTTTGCCACGCTGACCTGAACAGGCCGCTGACAGCACGTCAGCGGCCTTTTTGCTTCACAGCCGACATGAACCAACTGAGCTTGCAGATCGACGGAGCCGACACCCAGGCTGAACTGCAGGCGGCCAGCGTGCGCCTGGACGCCATGGTGCCCGCGCTGCACCACAGCGGCATTCAGGCCGCGCGCATCGCTGAAATCGTCAGCGGGCTGAACGCGCGGCTCTTCGCGCGCCTGTGGACGCTGCTGGCGCCGCCCGACGTCGTTGCCAACAGCTGTTTGCTGGTGATGGGCAGCGAGGGCCGCGGCGAGCAGATCCTGAAAACCGACCAGGACAACGCGCTGCTGCTGCGCGACGCTTTTGAAGCGCCGGGCCTGGAAGCGCTGGCCGCGCGCTTCAACGGCGTGCTGACCGACTGGGGCTACCCGCCCTGCCCGGGCCACATCATGCTGACCAACCCGCTGTGGCGGCAGCCGCTGGCGGCCTTTCGTGAAACCCTGCGCGGCTGGGTTTATGGCGACGACGGCGTGGTGCCGCTGGACGGCCCGATGCACCTGGCCATCTTTTTCGACGCGGTGGCCGTGGCCGGCGACGCCGCCTTGCTGCGTGCCGCGTGGGCCCAACTTGACCGCCTGCTGGACGGGCACGACAGCTATGTCGCCCGCTTTGCCGCAGCGGCCGACCAGTTCGCCGAGCCCGGCGGCTGGCTGGCGCGCGTGGCCGCCATGACCCACATCCACCGCGACGAGCCGCCGCTGGACATCAAGAAGCTGGGCCTGTTTCCCATCGTCCACGGCGCGCGTGCCCTGGCCCTGCAATATGGCGTTCACGAAGCCAGCACCGCCGCGCGGCTGAACAGCCTGGCCGCTCTGGGCCACGTGGACACGGCCCTGGCGGGCGACGCGGTTGACGCGCTGCACAGCCTGATGGACTTGCGGCTGACGCAGCAACTGCACCAGCGTGCGCAGGGTGAGGCCGCCAGCAATGACGTCAGGCTGGCCGAACTGACCGAGGCGCAGCGCCAGCGATTGCACGCCGCCTTGGCCAGCGTCAAACGCTGGCGGGCTTTTCTGCGCCAGCATTTCCATTTGGACGCGCTTTGAAGCCAGCCGCATGAAACGCCACGCTGCCAGCCTGTTGACCCAACGCCTGCTGGCGCTGTTCGCGGCCGGCTGGCTGCTGCTGAGTTTTCCGCTGCTGCAGCTGTGGCTGGCCGACGCCAGCTGGCTGGGCCTGCCGCTGTTGCCGGTGGCGCTGTTCACGGTGTGGGCGCTGCTCATCGTTGTGCTGGCGGTGCTGATGGAAACCCACCCGGACTGAGCGGGGCTGACATGTCGCCGACTCTCGTCATCGCCGCCTCACTGGGCTATTTGCTGGCCCTGTTCGGCGTGGCCGCCTGGGCCGACCGCCGCGCCGAGCAGGGCCGCAGCGTCATCGGCAATGCCTGGGTCTACGCCGCTTCGATGGGCGTGTACTGCACCGCCTGGACCTACTACGGCAGCGTCGGCCGCGCGGCCAGCGGCGGCATCTGGTTCCTGCCCATCTACCTGGGTCCCACGCTGGCCATGGTGCTGGCCTGGCCGGTGCTGCGCAAGATCATCCGCATCGCGCGCGCCTACCGCATCACGTCCATTGCCGACTTCATCGCCAGCCGCTACGGCAAAAGCCGCCTGCTGGCCGGCGGGGTGACGCTGATCGCGCTGGTCGGCGTGGTGCCTTACGTGGCGCT
>JAYVBO010000445.1:0-6968 GCA_043750435.1 Betaproteobacteria bacterium
ATGCGGGTCATCGCCCACGACGCGGTGATGGCCGCCGACCACCCGGCCTTTGCGGCCTGCGGGGTGGCCAGCGTCAGCCTGGACGCCCTGATCGCCAGCGCCGATGTCGTCAGCCTGCACGTGCCGCTGGTGGACAGCACGCGCGGCCTGTTCGACGCAGCCCGTCTGGCGGCGATGAAGCCCGGCGCCGTGCTGATCAACACCGCACGCGGCGGCATCGTCGACGAAGTGGCGCTGGCAGCCGCCCTGAAATCGGGTCACCTGGGTGGCGCGGCCATCGACGTTTTCGGCGTCGAGCCTTTGCCTGCCGCGACGCACTTCCAGGACTGCCCCAACCTGGTCCTGACCCCCCACATCGCCGGCGTCACCGCTGAAGCGAATGAGCGCGTCAGTTCCCTGATTGCCGACAAGCTGCTGGAGGCCCTGAAATGAAAGTGACGACGACGGAACTCGAAGCGCTGGTGTCACGTCGGCTGCAAGCCGCGGGTGCCAACGCCGAGATGGCTGGCTGCACCGCGCGCGCGCTGGTGCTGGCCGAAGCCCAGGGCCTGGGTTCGCACGGCCTGAGCCGCGTGGGCCAGTACGCCACCCACCTGGGCAACGGCCGCGCCAACGGTGCGGCGCAGCCGCAGGTGCTGCGCCGCCAAGGCAGCGCGGTGGTCATCGACGCCCAAAACGGCCTGGCTTTCCCGGCTTGTGAATTGGCGGTGGCGCAGGCCATCGCCACCGCGCGCCAGCAGGGCATCGCCATCGTCGGCGTGGTGCGCAGCCACCACTGCGGCGTGGTGGTGGACCACCTGCGCGCAGCGGCCGCGGCGGGCATGGTCGGCCTGGGCTTTGCGAATTCCCCGGCGGCCATGCCGGCGGCGGGCGGCAAGCACCCGGTGTTCGGCACCAACCCCGTGGCGGCTGTGTTCCCACGGCGCGGCGCTGACCCTTTGATGATCGACCTGAGCCTCAGTGAAGTGGCGCGCGGCAAGTTGATGGTGGCCGCCAAGGAAGGCCGCGCCATACCCAACGGCTGGGCGCTGGACGCCGACGGCCAGCCCACCACCGACCCCAAGGCCGGCATGGCCGGCTCGATGCTGCCGATTGGCGCGGCCACCTCACCCAAGGGCGCCATGCTGGCCCTGGTGGTGGAACTGCTGGTCACCGCCGTCATCGGCGCGCAGTTCGGCTTCGAAGCCTCCAGCTTCTTTGTCGACGCCGGCAACCAACCGGGCATCGGCCAGGCCTTCATCGTCATCAACCCGGGCGCACTGGCCGGCAACGACAGCTACCTGGACCGGCTGGAAGTGCTGGTGACGGAAATGCTGACCGACGACGGCGTGCGCCTGCCTGGCGCCCGCCGCGAAGCGCTGTTGCAACGCGCACGCACTGAAGGCATTGAGGTGGCCGACGCCATGCTCGCCAGCCTGCAGCCCACTTGAACTGACCACTCGAAAGTCACCATGCAAAGACGCGACCTTCTGAACACCGCCCCGGCCCTGCTGCTGGGCGCCGCCGGCCTGCCCGGCCTGGCCTGGGCCCAGGACTACCCCAGGGCCGGCGCCGTGCTGCGCTATGTGGTGCCCTTCCCGCCGGGCGGCCTGACCGACGTGATGGCCCGCTTGGTGGGCCAGCAACTGGGTGAACGTTGGAAGGTCACCGTGACCATCGACAACAAGCCCGGCGGCGGCGGGCAGATCGGCGCGGCCGAGGTCGCCAAGGCGGCTGGGGATGGGCAGACGCTGCTGGCCATCACCATGACCCACGCCGCCAACGTGACGCTGTTCAAGGGCCGCACGCCCTTCGACTTCCAGAAAGACCTGCGCCCGGTGGCCTTGCTGGCCGGCTCGCCGATGCTGGTGGTGGTGCCGACGGCCAGCCCCATCAAGGACTTCAAGGACCTGATCCAACGCGCCAAGGGCGGCAGGCTCAACGCCGGTTCCAGCGGCAATGGCACGCCGCCGCACCTGACGCTGGCCTTGTTCAACGACCTGTACAAGACCGATGTGCAGCACGTGCCCTACAAGGGTGGCGCCCCGGCTATCACCGACCTGATCGGCGGCCAGCTGGACGTGATCTTCTCGAACCTGCCCGAGAGCGTGGCCCATGTGAAGAGCGGCAAGCTGCGCGCGCTGGCCATCGCCAGCAGCACCCGCCATGCGCTGGTGCCCGACGTGCCGACCACGGCCGAAGTGGGTGCGCCGCAGTTGGCGGTGGAAAACTGGACGGCCATCATGGCGCCGGCCAGCACGCCCGAAGCGGCGGTGAACAAGCTGGGGGCCGAGGTGCTGAAGATCATGGCCACACCCGAACTTGATGAGCGCGCGCGCACCCAGGGCTTCCGGGTGGACGCACGCGGCCCGCAGGCTTTCGGGCGCTTTCTGGGCGAAGAGATCGAGCGCTGGGCCCGCGTCATCGCGGCTGCGCGCATCACGGCGGAATAGCCCGCCGTCTCAGCAGGCCGGCGGCTCAGCGGCCGCCGGGGTCTTGGCTGTCGCCGTCGTTGGCGGCAACACTGCCGCTGCGCTCGGTGCGCACCGCAAAGCCGGCGCTGCCCAGCGTGGCCACCGAACCGGCCTGTGCGCTGGCGCGCTGCAACAGGCTGTTGGCGTCCTTGCCGTGGTCGGGGTAGAGCGCCAGGCCGACGGCGGCCGTCACCATGCAGGGCTGGCCCGCCACGCTGATCGGCTGCTGCAGCGTGCGCACCAGCTTGCCGGCCACGCGTTCGCCGTCGCTGCGCGATTCCAGCCGGCCCAGCAGCACGCCAAAAGCATCGGGGCCGATGGCGGCCACCACGTCGCTGGCGCGCAGCGCACTGCGCAGGCGCACCGCCACCTTGCGGCGCAGCACATTGCCGGCCTCGCCACCCAGGCGCGCGGCGGCGGCGCCGAACCCGTCGATGCGCAGCACCAGCAAGACCATGGGCGCCGGTTCGCGTTCGCGCAGCGCCAGCAGCTGCGTCATGTGTTCCAGCAGCTGCGCCTGGTGCGGCAGGCCGGTGGCCAGGTCGGTGGCGTAGGCGGTGCGCGCGGCCCGTTCCAGTTGCTTGCGCAGCACGGCGTGGCGCAGCGTGCGCGGCAAGGCAGCGCGGTGGGCGGCCAGCAGCACGGCTTCCACGCCACGGCCCAGCAATTCGGCCTCCAGGGCGTCGTCGGCCTGCGCCGCCAGCACCACCACGGCGCTGTCGAAGGCGGTTTGCGACAGCTCAGGCCGCGCTGCCAGTTCGCGCAGGGCGGCCGGGGTTTCGGCGCACCAGACCACCGCGTCGTGCTGCCGCGCGCGGCTGGGTTCGGCCGCTTCGGTGATTTGCAGGCCCGGTGCCTGCAAGGCCGTCCGGGTGTTGTCTTGGGCGTCCAGCAGGAGCACGGTGAGGGTAGGCGCTGTCATTTGCGGATGATGCCGCAAGGCGCCTGCGGCACACTGCGTTTGCCCGCCACCAGCACCAGCGCAATGCCGCCCAAAATGGCCGGCGCGGCCAGCAGCAGGCGCAAGCTGATGCTTTCACCCAGCCAGGCGATGCCGCCCACAGCGGCTATCACCGGCACGGCCAGCTGCAGCGTGGCCGCCGTGGTCATGCGCAAGGCGGGCAGCACCGTGTACCAGACCGCGTAGCCCACGCCCGACGCCAAGGCGCCCGAGGCCACGGCGCAGGCCACGCCGGCGCCGTCCAGCGCGGCGCTGGGCCACATCCAGGCACTGCACAGCGCGGCGGGCAGCATGGCCCGCGCGAAATTCCCAGACGTCACCTGCAGCGGGTCGCCCTGGCCCTTGCCACGCAGCGTGTAAACCGCCCAAGCCACGCCGGCCGCCACCATCAGCACGCTGCCCTGCCAGGGCGGCGCCGCCCACCCCGGCAGCACCAGGCCAACCAGGCCGCCCAGCGCCAGCAGCCAGCCCAGCATTTGCAGGCCGCGCAGGCGTTCACCCTTGAACAGGCCCCAGCCGATCATCGAGGCCTGCACCGCGCCGAACAGCAGCAAGGCGCCGGTGCCCGCACTGAGGCTGACGTAGGCATAGGAAAACGCCGCCGCGTAGGCGAACAGGGCCAAGGCCGACGGCCAGTTGCCGGCCGGTGCGCGCGGGCCGTCGCGCCAGCGGGCGATGAGCCACAGACACAGCGCGCCGGCAACGATGCGGATCAAAGTGAAGCTGGCCGGGTCGATGGCGGTGTGGCGCAGCGCCAGGCGGCACAGCAGCGAATTGCCTGCAAAGGCCAGCAGGGCGGCCAGCGTCAGCGCGGCGAGGCGCCAGGGGCCTGTGTGGCTAGCGATGGCAGGCTCCAGTCAACATCAAGCTTTCTATCACGCGGGCGCAGCGCGGACTGCACCCTTTCATCCGGCTGGGTGAGCCAGCGCACAGAATGGCGCGGCCGGCCGGTATAGCCTCGGCCACTGATCTTCACAAAGGGTGTAGCAAGGTGCACAAGTTTTGGCGTAACGGTCTGTTGGGGGGCTTGCTGGCTGCAGCGGGCGCGGGGGCGGTAGCGCAGACGGCGCAGTCGGCGCCCGGGGCACCAGCGGCGCCGGCCACGGCGGCCCCTGCCGCTGCGCTGGCCGAAGCAGCCGCAGCCGCTGCCGCCGCAGCGGTGGCAGCCGACCCGGTTTTCGAACCCACGCGCCAGACGGTGCGCTCCACCACCGAGTGGCTGGCGCGCGGGGTGGACGGCTGGTTCGGCGACAAGCCTTTCTCTGAAGGCGGCAAAGTCAGCGACGGCCGCTTGAGTGTGTTTGTGCTGAGCCGCCAGCACGAACGGCCTGACTTGAGCGTGCGCTTCAACGCCCGCGTCTGGTTGCCCAATCTGCAAGACCGCGCCTACTTCTTCCTGGGGCGCGATGACGGCCGCGAAGGCATCGTCGACCAGCCCGACGCCCTGTCGCGCCAGCAGCGGCTGCTGAAGGACAACAACGCCGACAGATCATTCTTTGCCGGCCTGGGCTTTTTGCTGCACAGCTCGGTGCAATTCCGCGTCGGCTTCCACGGCGGCTTGAAGCCCTATGCCCACGCCCGCTACGGCCACGCCTGGCAATTGGGCAGCGCCGACGTGATCGACTTCCGCGAGACCCTGTTCTGGACCCTGAGCGACCATTTTGGCTCGACCACGGCGCTGTCCTACGAGCACGCCTTTTCGTCGACGCTAGCGGTGCGCTGGCTCAATTCGGCCACCATTACCCAGGACACGCGAAAATTTGAATGGTCCAGCAGCCTGGGCGCCTACCAGTCCTACGGCCACCAGCGGCTGCTGTCACTGGAAATGCTTTTCAGCGGCTTGCAGGGTTCAGGCGTACCCGTCACCGACTTTGGCGTTCAAGCCAAGTGGGAACAGCCGGTGCACAAAGACTGGCTGCTCGGTGAAGTGCTGATCGGCCATTTCTGGCCGCGCCCCAACGCCATGACCGAACGCAGCCGCGCCTGGGCCGTGGGCGCCGGCCTGAAGATGCGCTTCTGAAGCGCCGCAAGGGGCAGCGGCGTCAGCGCAGTGGGGCGGCGCCCGGCACCGCCGCTGCTTCAGCGTCGACCGCTTGCTGCACCGCCCGGTAGAAGCCCTCGCGGGCCTGGCTGGCGCTGCGGTCGGTGGCGCCGCCGGCCCAGTTGGCGTTGCTGGCGATGACGAGCTTGCGTTTGGGGTCGATGAAGATGCCCTGGCCGAAGATGCCGCGCGCAGCGTAGCTGCCGTCAGCGTAGGTCCACCACTGGTAGCCATAACCGCGGCCCGGCTGACCGGTTTCGGTGCGCGTGGTCGTGGCCTGCGCCAGCCAGCCTTCGGGCACGATGCTGCGGCCGTCGGCGCGCGCGCCGCCCAGGATGAAAAGCCCGAAGCGCGCAAAGTCACGCGTCGCAGCCTGGATGCAGCAGCCGCTGATTTCCTGGCCGCTGCGGCTCAGGATCCAGGTCGCTTG
The DNA here is from genome assembly GCA_043750435.1 of Betaproteobacteria bacterium. Taxonomy (GTDB): domain Bacteria; phylum Pseudomonadota; class Gammaproteobacteria; order Burkholderiales; family Burkholderiaceae_C; genus Rubrivivax. Next base: position 5,886 of record JAYVBO010000445.1, read on the forward strand.
CTGCTCCATGCCGGCCGGCACCCAGATCTTTTCCGACAAGTAGCTGGCCAGCGGCTTTTTGGTCGCTGCGCTGACCAGGATGCCAACCAGATTGGTCTCGCCCGTGCTGTAGTGCCAGCGCGTGCCGGCGGGCACCTCGCGCGGCAGGCGGCGCATGTAGCTGACCAGCGCGTCCACGCCGGCCTCGGGCTGGTGATTGTTGAAGACCGCGACGTCTGATTTCGGGTCGGCGTAGTCCTCGTTCCAGCGCACGCCCGAGCTCATGGTCAGCAGTTGCCGGATGCTGACGTCGTCGTAGGCCGAGCCTTTCATCGGGGCGATGTAGTCGCTGACCTTGTCGTCCAGGCTGCGGATGTGGCCGTCGCGGATGGCCGCGCCCACCAGCGTCGAGGTGATGGACTTGGCCACCGAAAAGCTGGTCCAGCGTCCACCGCCGTCGAAGCCCAGGCCGTAGCGCTCCAGACGCAGCTTGCCGTCGTGCAGCACCAGCAGTGCGGCGCTGCGCTGGCCGGCCATGTACGTGTCCACGTCCAGCGCCAGCTTCAGCGGCGGCCCCGAAGGCAGCGGTGACGCCGTGGCGCCAGCGGCCACAACGTGCGACTTGGCCAGCAAGGGCAAGCGGTCGAGCGCGCGAAACGCGGCGTCGCGTTGGGCTTGGTTCCAGAACAGCAAGTCGCGGTTGGTCGGCAGCGTGGCCAGCACCGCACGCGCTGCAGGGTCGAGGCTGAACCAGAAGGCACCCGCGGCAACCGCCACAGCGGCCAACAAGCCCAGCGCGACAGTCTTGATCTTCAAGGCGGCACTCCCCAGCGACGTTGACGGTGGGCGCCACAGGCGCGATAGGTCAGTGCGTGGATGGACTTCCGCTATGGAAGCAAGCACTTGCAGAACTGTGGAGCGGGTGAGGGGAATCGAACCCCTGTATGAAGCTTGGGAAGCTGCCGTTCTACCATTGAACTACACCCGCAGCAGGGGGCGATTCTAGCCACCTGAAGCCAGTCACCGGCCCTGTTGCCATCCCACGATATGGCACGCACTCCCGGCCGCCGAAACAGCGTTGCGCTCTCACCATGCAAAAAATCG
>JAYVBO010000446.1:0-2988 GCA_043750435.1 Betaproteobacteria bacterium
GGCGTGCTGGAAGAGACACAAAATCCCGGCCGCTTGTTCACCGTGCGCGGCATGACCAAGTTGCTGTTCGAATGAATCCATCGAAAGGTTGTTCCATGAAGACCCCCAAGCGCCTCCGTTTCCTCGCGTACACCGGCGCCTTCGCGTCGGCACTGCTCTCGGCCTGCGGTGGTGGCGGGGGTTCCAGCGGCACGTCGGGCTTGATTCCGGCCACCGTCACCAGCGCCACAGCGGCCTCGGGCAAGTACAGCCAGAGCATGCTGGTCACCGTCCAGGGCAGCAACCTGGACCAAGGCTTGACCGTCACCTCGGGCGGCTGCAAAGGCATGGCCTTGAGCAGCACTTCGCCCTATATCAGCTCGGCCACCACGGCCTACTTCAACTGCACCATCAGTGGCGTGGGCGCGCAGACGCTGAGCGTGGCGCGCAGCAGCGACGGTGTCGCGCTCGCCAGCGCCGCGTACACGGTGGCCGTGCCCCAGGTCACGCTGACCATGAGCAACGGCGCCGGGGTCAACGGCAGCATGGTCATCACGCTGGAAGCGGCCAAGGCGCCCATCACCACCGACAACTTCCTGGCCTACATCAAGAGCGGGTTCTACGTCGGCACGGCCTACCACCGCGCGGTGTCGGGCTTCGTGGTGCAGGGCGGCGGCTATGCCGCGCCGATCACGGCCACGGCCACGCCGTCACTGAAACCCACCAACGCGGCCATCACGCTGGAAGACGGCGCCGGGCTGTCCAACCTGACGTACACGATAGCGATGGCCCGCACCAGCGTGTTCGATTCGGCAACCTCACAGTTCTTCATCAACCTGACCAACAACACCTTCCTCGACAAAACCAGCACGGCACGCGGCTATGCGGTCTTCGGCACCGTGACCACGGGCACGGCGGTGGTCGACGCGATGGCCGTCGCTCCCTGCACGGCGGCGACCACCGGCTACAGCGAATGCGTGCCCATCCCCAACATCACCATCACCGCCGCCACGCAGACGCGGTGACGGCTTGATCAGCCGGCGAGCGCCATGTGCCAACTGCTGGGCATGAATGCCAACACGCCGACCGACGTGGTGTTCAGCTTCACCGGGCTGGCCACGCGGGCGGCCGAGCACCAGGACGGCTTCGGCATCGCCTTCTTCGAAGACCGCGGCCTGCGCCATTTCATCGACCCGGTGAGTGCGCTGCATTCGCCGGTGGCCGAAATGGTCAAGCGCTACCCGATACGCAGCGAAGTGGTCATCGCCCACATCCGCAAGGCCACGGTGGGCGAGGTGGCGCTGCAGAACTGCCACCCCTTCGTGCGCGAGCTGTGGGGCCGCTACTGGGTGTTCGCCCACAACGGCGACCTGAAGGGCTACGCCCCGCGCCTGCACGGCGCCTTCCGGCCCGTGGGCGACACCGACAGCGAACGCGCCTTCTGCTGGCTGATGCAGGAACTGGCCAAGGCCCACGCCAGCGTGCCCAGCGTGGACGAGCTGAGCTGCACGCTGCGCGAACTGCTGCCGCAGCCAGCGGCACATGGCACCTTCAACATGCTGTTGTCGAACGGCCAGGCGTTGTGGGCACACAGCACCACGGCGCTGTATTCGGTGGAACGCCGCCACCCCTTCACCGCCACGCGGCTGGCCGATGAAGACCTGAGCATCGACTTCGCCGACCACACCACGCCGCAAGACCGCGTGGCCGTGGTGGCCACCGAACCGCTGACCGAAGGCGAAGACTGGCAGGCCTTCGCGCCGGGCGAACTGCGCGTTTTTGTCGGTGGTGCGGCGCGCGGATGAAGCTCAGCCGCGCGAAGGCTGACGCTTGCTGCCTGTCGGCGCTGCTGCTGGTGGGCTGCGGCGGGGGTGGTGGCGGCAGCGGTGGCGGCGACAGCACGCCGACGACGCCACCGCTCTCGACCGATCCCGACGCGCCAACCATGGTGTTGGTCGCCGCGTACCCCGCACGCGAAGGAGCCGCCGTCATGTTTGACGCCTTCGAACAGGGCCGCAAGGTGCTGAGCTACGCCCGTTTCACCGCCGACATCGCGCACCGCTTCGCCGCCGCCGACAGCCCCATGACCGTGACGGCCGACTGCGCCTACAGCGGCACCATCACGCTGCGCCTGACCGACAGCGACAACGACGGCCGCGCCTCAGCGGGCGATGTCATCACCGCCGTCCTGGACAACTGCGGCGTGCCCAATCTGTCGCGTGCCGCGACCGGCACGCTGCGTGTGGACATCGTGTCCGCTGCACCCAGCGCCGACAAGGACCTGCGGGCGCGTCTGACGGTTGTTGACCCACTGCAGCTCAAGGTCCTGGTCGGCGGCGGCAATCAAGGGGTGATTGCACCGGGCACCTTGCGGGGTTCGATGGCGGTGCAATGGACCGAGACCGCGACCGGCTCGCTGCTGAAAGCCACGTCCACCAGCGCAGATGACCTGCGCTACACCGGCCCTTTCGAGAACACCGATGGGCTGAACCAGCTCGACGTCTCGCAGACGGTGCGCTATGACCGGGCCACGATCAGCACGTCGATGAACATGCTCATCAGGGGGGCCGGCGGCGGGCGCCTGCGCGTGCGCACGCCGCAGGCGATGGACGGTGATCTGAACGCCGTACCCAAACAGATGCACATCGAAATCGATGCTGCGGCCGGCTGGATGCTGCGCGCAGACCGCACTGCTGCGACGGTCACCGGCATCGCGCAGGTGCGTACGCAGGTCGTTGACCCGTCCGGTGTCGTGACCAATTTTTATGAGAATGCACCCGACTGGTATCGGCTGCGTGCCTTGATCCAGGACGGCCGGTGGACCAGCAGCGGCAGCAATTTCACCGATGTGGGCAGCGGCCCGCGCACGCTGCTGCCCTGGTACGGCACGGGTGGCTACAGCGAAATCGACGCGGCTTGCCAGCGCGTGGTCACCGCCGGCATCAATCGCTTCCGGGCCGACGCCTTGTTCCAATTGCCCGTTGCTGCGCAGTCCACCTTGATGTCGGC
>JAYVBO010000447.1:0-2986 GCA_043750435.1 Betaproteobacteria bacterium
CGGCGGCAAGGGCGTTTCGGAACAGGCCAGCACGCGGCCGATGAACAGGGTGTGGTCGCCGACCACATGCTGCGCGTGGGTCACGCATTCGAAAACCGCCGCGCAGCCGGCCAGCACCGGGCAGCCGTGTTCGCCCATGGCCCAAGCGCCCAGGGCGAACTTGTCTTCGCCCCGCGTGGCGAAGCGGCGCGACAAATCGACCTGCGCTTCACTCAGCACATTGATGGCGAAGCGGCCGGCCGCCGTGAACAAGGGCAGCGCGACACTGCTGGCGCGCAACGACCACAGCACCAGCGGCGGGTCCAGCGACAACGAATTGAAGGAGTTGGCCGTCAGCCCCACGCGCTGGCCCTGCGCGTCCACGCAGGTGACGATGGTGACGCCCGTGCTGAAGCGGCCCAGCGCCAGGCGCAGGTGCTGGGCGTCCATCGGATGGCCGTCAGCCGCCGTGCCGGCCGAACTCAAGCCGGCTTCCCAACCGCGTTGCTGGCGCTCAGGCCCCAGCGGGCCAGCGCGGCGTCGTCGGCCACGCGGGCGTCGACCCAATGCGCACCGTCGGGCGTGGTTTCCTTCTTCCAGAAAGGCGCCTGCGTCTTCAGGTAGTCCATCAGGAATTCACAGGCCTGAAACGCCATGCCGCGGTGCGCCGAAGCCACCGCCACCAGCACGATCTGCTCGCCCGGCTGCAGCACACCCACGCGGTGGATGACGCGCGCCGCGCGGATGTCGAAGCGCTGCAGCGCGGCATCGATCATGGCTTCGATGGCGCTCTCGGTCATGCCGGGGTAGTGCTCCAGTTCCATCCGGCTGACGCCGCCTGCTGCGCCTGGAACGAGGGGCGCATTGCGGTCACGCACCGTGCCGACGAAGCTGGCCACGGCGCCCACGCCGTGGTCTTGCGCATGCAGGGCGCGCACCTCGGCAGCCAGGTCGAAGTCGGCGGTTTGGATGCTGACGCGCGGCGCCATGTTCGTCCCTTCAACCACCGGTGACGGGCGGGAAGAAGGCCACTTCGGCGCCCTCATCCAGCAGCGCCGTTTCGTCGCACATCACCTGGTTCAGCGCGCAGCGCACGGGGCGGCTGCGGGCTAGCACGTCAGCGTGGCGGCCACCGCGCGCCAGCAGTTGGTCGCGCAATTCGGCCAGTGTCATGCCGGCGGCGATGTCCAGCACCTCGCTGGCGCCCAGAGCCTCGCGCAGCGACGCGAAATAGCGCACCGTGACCCTCACCGTCACGCTCACCGCGACACCAACATCGAAAGCGGCAGAAAGCGCACCGCGTCGCCGCGCGCGATGGCCTGCGAGCCCGGGTTGTCCACCAGGCCGTCGGCCCAGACCGCCGAGGTCAGCACGCCCGAGCTCTGGTTGGCGAACAGCGACAACCCGCCCTCGGCGTTCAACTGCACACGCAGGAATTCGCGGCGGCGGTCGGGGCGCAGCCAGTCGAAATCGGCGCGCATCGAAAGGCTGGCCGGCGCGACGCTGTGCATGCCCTGGATCACGCGCAGCACAGGGCCCACGGCCAGCAAGAAGGCGATGAAGGCCGACACCGGGTTGCCGGGCAGGCCGACGAGCAGCGCAGCGCCGCCGCCGGCCTTGCGCACGCGGCCGAAGGCCAGCGGCTTGCCGGGTTTCATCGCAATCTGCCAGTCGTCCAGTTCGCCTTCGGCGTGGGCCGCCGGCTTCAAATGGTCTTCTTCGCCCACCGACACGCCGCCGCAGGTGACGATGAGGTCGCTGACCGCCGCCGCCTCGCGCAGCGCGGCGCGCGTGGCGTCCAGCGTGTCGCCCACGATGCCCAGGTCGATGACCTCGCAGCCGGCCGCCTGCGCCAGCGCGCGCAGCGTGTAGCGGTTGGAGTTGTAGATGGAACCCGGGCGCAGCACTTCACCGGGGTTCTGCAATTCGTCGCCTGTCGAGAACAAGGCCAGGCGCGGGCGGCGCAGCACGGTCAAGGTGGCGGCGCCGACCGACGCCGCCAAGCCCAGCGCCTGCGGCGTCAAACGTTGGCCGCGCTGCAGCACCGCTGCGCCCTGCTGCACGTCTTCGCCACGGCGGCGTATCCACTGCCCTGCTGTCGGCACGGTGTTCACGCGCACGTTGCCCAGGCCGTCGGCAAGGCTTGTTGCCGGCACGGCCTCGCATTGTTCCTGCATCACCACCGCGTCGCCACCGGCCGGCACCTGGCCGCCGGTGAAGATGCGCGCCGCCGTGCCGGGCTGCAGCGCTTGGCCGACATGACCAGCCGGGATGCGCTGCGACACCGGCAGCAGTGTGCCGGCCACAGGCACGTCGGCCGCGCGCAGCACGTAGCCGTCCATCGAGGTGTTGTCCTCGGGCGGCACGTTCAAGCCCGACAACACGTCGGCGGCCAGCACGCGCCCCAGTGCGTCGAAGGTCGAAACCGTCTCGGTCTGCGTGATGGCGTAGGGCGCGCTGCCGGCCACCAACAGGGCCAGCGCCTCGTCCAGGCTCAGCAGCGGGCGCGGGTCTTTCATGCGGCGCAGTGTGTTTCGATGTAGCGCTTGACGGCTTGAACGTCGGCGGCCATTTCAACGAAGCGCTTGGGCAGCGCCTCGATGCCGCGCAGCGCGGCCGGCGGCTCCGGGTCCACGCCTGTGGCCTCGCGGATCGTCGCGGCGAACTTGGCCGGCAGTGCGGTTTCCAGCACGATCATGGGCACACCCGCCTGCAAGTGTTCGCGTGCGACTTTCAAGCCGTCGGCCGTGTGGGTGTCCACCATCACGCCCGTGGTCTGCCAAGTGCTGCGGATGGTCACCAGGCGATCGGCATGCGTGCTCTTGCCGCTGACGAAACCGTAGCCGGCGATGCGCGCGTATTCATCAGGCGTGATCGTGAAACCACCGTCACGGGCCAGCGCGGCACCGAACAATTCCTTGGTCCGCGCCCCATCGCGGCCCAGCAAGTCGAACACGAAGCGTTCGAAATTGCTGGCCTTGCTGATGTCCATCGACGGGCTCGACGT
>JAYVBO010000448.1:0-2984 GCA_043750435.1 Betaproteobacteria bacterium
GCGGTGTAGCCCATGCGTTCGTGCCAGCTGCCGCCGTCACGCTGCAGCAGGCAGCCCAGCACGCAAGCCGCCAGGGCCCAGTGGCCCCAGCGCACCACCGGCGGCCACACGCGAACCGCAGCACCGTCGTCGCCGCCGTCGGGCGGACCGGTCGCGCGGCCGCGATGCATCGCGTCAACGCGGCTTGGTGGGCACGGGCTCCAGCGTCACCGGGTGGAAATACGCTTCCTGGCGCTTGCCCTGCGCGTCCAGCGCATAGACCTCGTAGCAGCCGCCGTCTTCCTTGATCTTGCGCACCGTCCAGCCCTTGTCCTTCAGCGCCTGCTCCAGCTTGGCGGGCGGCTGCCAGCCGGTCTTGGGGCCGGAGTCGCAGGTGGCCAGGCCGGTGGCATGGGCGGCGCTGGCAAACAGCAGGCAGGCGGTCATGGCGGTGAAGGTGGTGCGCATACGGGTAGCGGCGTGAACCGGGTTGTTGAGAAGTGATTTTGCGAATGTAAATCATTCGTATTCGCAAATCAAGCCACCGCGGTCAGAAGATCTGGGCAACCGTCTCGAACGGCAGACGCGGCCCGCGCGGGTAGTTGCCGCTGGCATCGCCATGGCCGATGTTGATCAGGAAGTTGGCGGCCCAGCGGCCGTCGGGGAAGAACTCAGCGTTGACCTTAGCGGCATCGAAACCGCTCATCGGGCCGCAGTCCAGACCCAGCATGCGTGCAGCCACCATCAGGTAGGCGCCCTGCAGGCTGCTGTTGCGAAAGGCCGTAGCGTCGCTGAGCGCGGCATTGCCAGCGAACAGGGCCTGCGCACTGGGCATCACCGGAAACTGCGTGGGCAGGAATTCGTGGAATTGCTTGTCCATGGCCACGACAACGACCACCGGCGCGAGCATGGTCTTGTCGGCATTGCCCGGCGACAGCGCCGGCTTCAGGCGCTGCTTGGCGGCCTCGCTGCGCAGGAACAGGTAGCGGCCGGGCTGAGCGTTCATCGAGGTCGGGCCCCACTTCATCAGTTCGTACAACTGGTGCAGCGTGTCATCGCTGATCGCGTCGGGCTTGAACTTGTTGAAGGTTCGGGCTTCGGTGAAGACTTGGGCGTGGGTGGTGCTGAGGCTGGCGGTCATGGCAGGTCCGATCTGGAAAAGCCCATGCTAGCCCGCCCCAGGGCGCCAGGACGTTCAGCCCTTTTGCACACAGCGCAGCAATCGCCGCGAGGGTCGAGAATGCCGGCCAGCATCCCCCCAGGAACATCCGTGAGCAACGACCGCCTCCCCCTTCATGCCGTCAGCGCGCTGGCTTTCGATGTCTTCGGCACTGTCGTCGACTGGCACGGTGGCATCAGCGCCGCCGTGGCCCCGCTGGCCGCCGCGCACGGCGTCAGCCTGGACGGCTCGGCCTTCGCCAACGACTGGCGCGCCGGCTACCCGCTGGCCATGGACCGCGTGCGGCGCGGCGAGCTGCCCTGGCTGCACATCGACACGCTGCACCGGATGATCCTGGACAGCATCGTCGACAGTCACGGCCTGGCCGGCCTGACCGAGACCGAGCGTGTTCACCTGAACCGCGCCTGGCACCGCCTGCCGGCCTGGCCCGACAGCGTGCGCGGCCTGACGCGCCTGAAAGCGCGGCACACGATCACACCGCTGTCGAACGGCAATTTCTCGCTGCTGACGGAGATGGCCAAGCACGCCGGCCTGCCCTGGGACTGCGTGATCTCGGCCGAACTCTTCCAGCACTACAAGCCCGACCCCGAGGTCTACCTGGGCTGCGCGCGCCTGCTGGACCTGGCGCCGGCCGAGCTGATGATGGTCGCCTGCCACCCCGGCGACCTGCGTGCGGCGCGCAGCAACGGCCTGCGCACGGCCTACGTGCGGCGGCCCTTCGAATGCGGTCCGCAGACGCGGCTGCCGACGGTGGCGGAAGGCGAATTCGACATCGTCGCCAGCAGCTTCGAGGACTTGGCCGATCAGCTCGGCGCAGCCTGATGCCATCGCCGGCCGGGCCGCTGGCGGTTCAACCCAGCGCGGCCATCCGCTCGCGCAGCATCGACACCAGCGCCTGGGCCGCCGGCGACAGGACCGCCGGGTCGCGCATCGCCAGCAGCAGCTTGCGCTCGGCGTCCAGCCCCTGCAAGGCCACCACCTGCAGGCCCAGCGCGTCGGCGTAAAGCGAGGCCCCGGCCCGCGGCAGGATGGCCAGACCCAGGCCGGCCGCCACCATGCGGCACATGACGTCGAAGCTGCGCACCTGCACGCGCAAGCGGAAGGTGCGGCCCACCGCTTCGGCCGCGCCGCTGATCTTGCGCGTGAGCGAGGCCGAGCGACCCAGGCAGATGAAGTCGTGGTCCAGCACGCGGGCGAAGTCCGCCGCTTCACCCGCCGGGCCGCCTGACGCCAGGGCGTGGCCGCTGGGCACCACCAGCACCAGTTCATCGACCTCGCAGACGAAACTGAAGAGCCCTTCACTGGGCGTGTTCTCGCCAATCACCGCCAACTCGGCCGTGCCGACGGCCACCGCGCGCACCGAGTCTTCGCTCATCGCGTCTTCCAGGTCGATGCGCACGTCAGGGTGCTGCACCGCGTAGGCGGCCAGCACCGTCGGCAGGAAGCCCCCCAAGGCCGACGGATTGGCCCACAGGCGCAGGTGGCCGCTGATGCCGGTGTGGAAGTCGGCGATGGCCAGCGCCATGCGTTCCAGGTGCGCGACCAGTTCGATGGCGTGGCGGTGCAGCGCCTGCCCGCCGGCCGTGGCCGTGACGCCGCGCGCGCTGCGCTGCAGCAGCGCGATGCCGCAGTGGTGTTCCAGCTCGGCAATGCGCTTGCTGGCCGCCGCCAGGCTGATGCCGTAGCGGTCAGCGCCGGCCGTCAGGCTGCCGGCGTCCAGCACCGCGACGAAGAGCCGCAGCGTCACCAGGTCGAGTCGGTTCAGGTTGATCAAGGCAGCCTCAATGCGGCGTTGAGCCTACCTCAATGCAACACGAATGGCGCT
>JAYVBO010000449.1:0-6936 GCA_043750435.1 Betaproteobacteria bacterium
GCGGCTGTCGACGCCTGGTCCGCTCAGGGCAGGACCCTGGAAGCCGGCGGCGGTTCGTCGTCAGGCTGCGGCACAGGCAAGACCAGCGGCGAGCATTTCTGGGCCGGATCGCGCAAAGGGTGCGGGCTGGCTGCGTCCCTGGTGCTGTCGGGCAGGAAGCCGCCCGACTGGCGCGCCCACAGGCGCGCGTAGGCGCCGCCCCGGGCCAGCAGTTCACGGTGGCTGCCGTCTTCGACGATCTGCCCTTGATCGAAGACCAGGATGCGGTCGAGGTGCGCTATGGTCGACAAGCGGTGCGCCACCACGATCACCGTCTTGCCACGCATGCGGGCGATGGCGATGCGTTGGCGTTGGCCGCCCGACAGCTTGACCCCGCGCTCGCCGATCATCGACCGGTAGCCCTCGGGCATCTGCGCAATGAATTCGTGCGCGTGGGCGCGGCGCGCCGCGTCCGCCACCTCGTCTTGCGTGGCGTCAGGCTTGCCGTAGCGGATGTTGTCCAGCAGCGTGCGGTGGAAGAGGCTGGGGTCTTGCGGAATCAGCGAAATCTGCTCGTGCAGTGCATCCAGCGTCATGTCGGGCACGGGCACGCCGTCGATGACGATGGCGCCGCCCTGCACGTCATACAGCCGCAGCAGCAGGCTCACAAAGCTGGATTTGCCCGAGCCGGATGCGCCCACCAGCCCGACACGCTGCCCGGCGGGGATGTCCACGCACAGGCCCTTGAAGATGGGCTGGGCGCCCGGATAGCCGAAGGTCACGCCATCGAAGCGGATCTGGCCGTACTGGATGACGATGGCGCGGGCCTGCGGCGTGTCGACCACTTCATGCGGGCGCACGATGGTCTGGATGCCGTTGGAAAGTCACCGCCCGAGATTTCGCGGCTGCCCCACAGGCGCAGCGCAAAGTACAGGATGCCCACCTTGAGCACCGCCGCCGCCGTGAACTGGAACCAGCGGATGCGCTCGGCGAAGCTGGACGAGACCCGGATGGCCGCGAATTCCATGTCCAGGGTCTTGTCCAGCAGGCTGCGCTCCAGGCCCAGGCGGGCAAACAGCCGGGCACTGAAGCCATTGGTGACCGAGTCGACGATGACACCGGTGGTTTCGCTGCGCGCGGCGGCGCTGCGGTGCGCATAAGTCTGGCTTTTGCGCGCCAGGACGTAGGACAGGCCCACGAAAGCCACCGACCAGAGCAAGGCAAACAGGCCCAGTTGCACATGGGCCTGAAACAGCAGCACGGTGGCCACCACGATGGCGATGACGATGGGCCAGAACTCGGTGGCCAGGATCCACAGAATTTGCAGCGTACCCATCGACGTTTCGCTGACCCGATGGGCCAGGGCGCCGGCGAAATGGCTGCTCATGTAGCGAAGCCGAAAAAGAGCAGCAGCGGCCGTCTAAGCCAGGCCGAAACCGCGCAGGGCCTGCAGAACGAAGCGCCCGGTGTGCAGCGGCAACTGCGGGGCGCTGGGCGCACGGGGGGTGGGGCTGTCTGGCGCCGTGCTCATGCTTTTGCGCAATCCAATTGATGCACCTCGCGGCGCCCGCCGTCCACCCGCACGGCGGTCAGGGCGCCGCCCCAGACGCAGCCGGTGTCCAGTGCCAGCAAGGTCGGCGTGTTGAGCAGGCCCAGCGTGCTCCAGTGGCCGAAGGCCATGGGCTGATCGGCGGTCAGGCGGCCGGGCATTTCGAACCACGGCATGTAGCCCGGCGGCGCGCCGCCTGCGCCTTCCTTGGTCTTGAAGTCGAGCGTGCCGTCGGCGCTGCAAAAGCGGATGCGGGTCAGCACATTGACGGTCAGCCGCCAGCGGGCGTCGCCCTGCAAATCGTCGTGCCAGCGGTCGGGCTGGTTGCCGTACATCACCTGCAGAAAGTCGGCCAACGCCGGCCCGCGCAGCAGGTCTTGCACCTCGGCGGCCAGAGCCAGCGTTTGCGCGGCCGTCCATTGCGGCACCACGCCGGCGTGCACGCACAGCCAGCCGGCTTCCAGGTGGGCCAGCGGTTGCGCGCGCAGCCAGGCTGTCCAGTGGGCGCGGTCGGGGGCGTTCAGCACGTCGTCGAAGGTGTCGCCGCGCTGCAGCGCGCGGGCGCCGTGGGCCACCGCCAGCAGGTGCAGGTCGTGGTTGCCCAGCAGGCAGGTGGCGGCTGAACCGAGGCCGGACAGACGGCGCAGGGTGGCCAGCGAAGCCGGGCCGCGGTTGACCAGGTCGCCCAGCAGCACCAGCCGGTCGCGTGACGCCGAAAAGTCGATTTCTTCGAGCAGCAGCCCGAGCGCTGTGTCGCAGCCTTGCACGTCACCGATGAGATAGATCATCGATCGATTCTGCTACGCTCGCGCGCCTCTCATCAGCCCCCGTCAGCACACTGCCGGCGCGCATGGACTTCACACTGCTGCTCTTCCTGATCCTGATCAACGGCCTCTTCGCCATGTCGGAGATGGCCCTGAGCGCCAGCCGCAAGGCGCGCCTGCAAGTGATGGTGGAAGCCGGCCAGCCCGGCGCCCAGGCGGCGATGGAACTGCACGAGAACCCGACGCTGTGGCTGTCCACGGTGCAGATCGGCATCACCTCCATCGGCGTGCTGAACGGCATCGTCGGCGAGGCGGCTTTCAGCAAGCCGGTGGCGCTGTGGCTCATCGCCACTTTCGGCGCGCCGGCCAGCGGCGCCGAGATCGCCGCCACGGCCCTGGTGGTGGTGATGATCACCGTGCTGACCATCATCTTCGGCGAACTGGTGCCCAAGCGCCTGGGCCAGATGTACCCGGAAAACGTGGCCCGCCTGGTGGCGCGGCCGATGAACTGGCTGTCCACCGCGACACGGCCGCTGGTCTGGGTGCTGAGCATCAGCACCAACGCCATCCTGACGCTGATGGGCATGCGCCATGGCCCGTCGCGCGCGGTCACCGAAGAAGAAATTGCCGCCAGCTTGGAAGAGGGTGTGGATGCCGGCGTCATCGAAGCGCAGGAACACCAGATGGTGCGCAATGTGTTCCGGCTGGACGACAGGCAGATCGGCTCGATGATGATTCCGCGCGCGGAAATTGTCTGGCTGGACGTGGCCGACCCGATGGAAACGCTGCTGCAGTGCATCGCCGACAGCGGCCACACGCGCTTCCCGGTGTGTCGCGGTTCGCTGGACGACGTGCAGGGCGTGCTGCGCCTGGCCAGCTTGCTGGGGCCCCTGACCCGCGGTGAAAAGCTGGTGCTGTCCGACCACATGGTGCCGCCGGTTTTCGTGCCCGAGACCTTGTCGGGCATGGAACTGCTGGAGCAGTTTCGCGCCACGCGCACCACCTTGGTTTTCGTCGTTGACGAATACGGCGCGGTGCAGGGCGTGATCACCGAGCGCGACCTGCTGGAAGCCATCACCGGCGAATTCGGCGCCAGCGGCGACGACGACGCCTGGGCCGTGCAGCGTGACGACGGCAGCTGGCTGATGGACGGCTTGATTCCGGTGCCCGAGCTGAAAGACCGGCTCAACATCAAGGAAATGCCGGAAGAGGACCGCGGCCGCTACAACACGCTGGCTGGCATGATCATGCTTTTGCTGGGCCGCCTGCCGCACACCACCGACACGGTGGAATGGGAAGGCTGGCGTTTCGAGGTCGTGGACCTGGATGGCAAGCGTGTCGACAAGGTGCTCGTGGAGCGCCTCATTACCCCTGGAGTAGCCCGTTGATCAATCAGAAACTGCATCTGCAGCCGCATGCGCTGGACACCAATCTGCACCGCAACCTGAAGCTGAAGCTGCCGCTCACCGATTGGAGCGTGGCCAAAGGCTTGAATTCGATGTTCGTGGCGGCCGCTGAATTCGGCGATGTGTGCCGTGAATACCCCATCGTCTTCATCAAGGCCGGCAAAGAAGACGACGGCAGCGACGCCATCGCCCCGGTGGCCGTGTTCGGCCTGAACCAGGACGACAACCTCTTCGTCACGGGCACCGACTGGCGCGCTCTGTACGTGCCCGCCGTGCTGCGCGCCTACCCCTTCTGCATCGCCCGCGTTGACGCCGAGCGCTTTGCCATCTGCATCGATCAGGGCTACGCCGGTTTCTCGGAAACCGAGGGCGCGCCGCTGTTCGAAGGCGAGGCCCAGCCGACCGAGATGCTGAAGGCGATGACGACCAACCTGGAAAACCTGGAAGGCGAAATCCAGCGCACCCGCATGATCGGCAGGCGCTTGCTGGAGCTGGACCTGCTGCGCGAAATGCGCTTCGACACCACCATGCCCGACGGCCGCCAGCACACGGTGGACGGTTTCCTGACGGTGGACGACAAGAAGGTCACCGACCTGCCGGAAGCCGTCGTGATGGAATTGCACCGCACCGGCATCCTGGGCCTGATCCACCTGCACTGGGTGTCGATCGGCAATATGCGCCGCCTGGCCGATTGGTATGCCACGCGCATGCAGGCCGCCACCAAGGCTTGACGCGCTGACCGGCTGAAGCTGTGGGGCTGCCCTGCGGGTTCAGGCCCGTAGCGCCGCCATCACCTGGGCCGCTTGCGGCTGGGTCTTGGCGACCCAGTCGTCAAAGCGCTGACGGGCGTCTTGGCCGTAGCGCTGGTAGAGCTTGTGGCCGACATAGGCCACCAACGCCAGCAGCAACAGCGTGCGGGCGGCCCGAGCGAAGGCCACCAGCACGGCGATGCCCATGCCCAGCGCCACCCACTTGAACCACCACACGCCGTGGTACGTCATGGCGTTGATGGCGCCGGTCAGGCCGACGACGAACAAGGCCTTGAAGGGCATCACGATGGCCCGCGTGACATCGGTGATCGGGCTGAAGACGAAGCGCAGCGGGTTCATGGAAGCCTCCTGGGGTAGCAATGAACGCAGCCTAAAGTGCCGCCACGGTGCAGCCCACGGGCTTGCGACGGAAGAACTGCACACGGCGTGGTTCGACATCCTGTGCCGACGACGCCCAGCCGCACCGACAATGCCCCTCACATTTTCTGGCCGCCAGCCTGCGCAGCCGTCAACGAAAGCGCCCCCACCATGACCGTCCTGCTCAGCAAAGCCCCCCAACGCAGCACGCCGCTGCACGCCACCGACCGTGCCAGCTTCGCGGCCCATGCCGGCGCCCTGGAGCCCGCCGCGCAGCGTTGGCTGCACAGCGTGGGCTTCACCGGCGCACCCGACACCCACGCCCTGTTGCCGGGTGCGGATGGCGGCATCGCCGCCGTGTGGGTGGGCGTGCACGCTGCCGCGCACCCGTGGGCGCTGGCGGCCTTTCCGAAGGCCCTGCCGGCCGGCGCCTACCACCTCGCCGACCCGGAAGCGTCGGCCGGTCTGGCGCTGGACCCAGCCGCCGCCGCGCTGTCCTGGGAACTGGGCAGCTACACCTTCGATCTGTACAAGGCCGCGCGCCGTGAACCGGCGAGCCTGCATCTGCCGTCGAACGCCCACACGCAGCGCGCGCTGATCGTGGCGGCGGCCATCGCCTCAACGCGTGACCTGGTCAACACGCCGGCCGAGCACCTGGGCCCGGCGCAACTGGCTGACGCGGTGAAGCTGGTGGCCAAACAGCACGGCGCCACCTTCAAGCAGACGGTGGGCGACAAGCTGCTGAAGGGTTTTCCGGCCATCCACGCCGTCGGCCGAGCGGCCAGCGCTCACCGCGAACCGCGTCTCATCGAGCTGAACTGGGGCAACCCCAAGCACCCCAAGATCAGCCTGGTCGGCAAGGGCGTGTGCTTCGATACCGGCGGCCTGGACATCAAGGGCGCCGACGGCATGCGCCAGATGAAGAAGGACATGGGCGGCGCGGCCAACGCGCTGGGCCTGGCGCAGATGATCATGGCGCTGAAGCTGCCCGTTCGTTTGCAATTGCTCATTCCGGCGGTTGAAAACGCCATCGCCGGCAATGCCTACCGGCCGGGCGATGTGTTCAAGACCCGCAAAGGGCTGCAAATCGAAATTGGCAACACCGACGCCGAAGGCCGCGTCATCTTGTGCGACGCGCTGGCCTACGCCGCTGAAAGCAAACCGGTGCTGCTGATCGACATGGCCACGCTGACCGGCGCCGCCCGCGTGGCGCTGGGCGCGCAACTGCCGGCGCTGTTCTGCCGCAGCACCGACCTGGCGCGCGACTTGGTCGACCGCAGCATGGACCAGCACGACCCGATGTGGCATATGCCGCTGTGGCGCGGCTATCACGGCGGCATCGAAAGCGACATCGCCGACCTCGTCAACACCGGCAAGAGCGCGCTGGCCGGCGCCATCAACGCGGCCATCTTCCTGGAAGACTTCGTGCCCGCCGACCAAGACTGGCTGCACATCGACCTGTTCGCCTGGAACAACGAAAGCCGCCCCGGCCGACCGGTGGGCGGCGAGGCGCAAACGCTGCGCACCCTGCTGGCCTACCTGGAAGCGCGTTACGTGCTGATGTGATCGGCCGGCGTGGGCGCGATGCCGAACAGCATCGCACCCACCGCCGCCGGGTCGTTGGTCAGTCGCACGGCATCGAAAGCGTCTTGCGCCTGCGGGTGCCGGCGGCGCAGCAGGTTCAACCACTGCTTGAGCCGCCCGCTGCGGTGGCGTGGCGCCACGTGGCTGGCGATGCGCTGCCAGAAGTGCGCCAACAGCGGCAGCAGATCGGCCCACAGCGGCTCTTGCGCGCCGCGCAAGGCCAGAGCCAGGCCGGGGTCGGCGACGATGCCACGGCCCAGCATGATGGCGTCGCAGCCGCTGATGGCCAGGCAACGGCGGGCGTCGTCCGCGGTCCACACCTCGCCGTTCGCCACCACCGGTATGGCCACCGCCGTACGGATTTCAGCGATGCGTTCCCAGTAGGCCGGCGGCCGGTAGCCGTGCAGCTTGGTGCGGGCATGCACCACCAGTTCGCTGGCGCCGGCGTCGTTGATGGCATGGGCGCAGTCCAGCATGCGGCTCTCGTCGTGCACGCCCAGGCGCATCTTGGCCGACACCGGTATGCC
>JAYVBO010000450.1:0-2973 GCA_043750435.1 Betaproteobacteria bacterium
CTACCGAGATGAAGCGCCTTCTGTGGTTGCCCGTTTCGCTGCTGCTGGCGCTGACCGCGCACCAGGCGCACGCCGTCAACAAGTGCACCGACACCAAGACCGGCAAGGTCACCTATTCCGACGCGCGTTGCCCGTCAGCCGCCGACCAGGTCGGCGTGCGCATCACCACCAACATGGTCGATTCCCAGCCCGTGGACGATGGGGGCTTGCGGCCCGGCGTGATGCGTGGTGCACGTGTGGAAGCACTCATCATGTCCGGCAGCGTGGCCATCGGCATGACCGAGCAAGAGGTGTTTACCAGCTGGGGCAACCCCAGCCACGTCAACACCGACATGTATGCCGGCAACCGCACCTACAAGCAGATGGTGTTCGACCGTGGTCCGAACGGCATGCAGTACGTCTACACCGAGAACGGCCTGGTCACCGCCGTGCAGTCACGCCCCGGCTACGGCCGCGCGCGCGTGCAGGCAGAACCCTGCTACAGCGCGCTGGACATCCGCAATGCGGGCGTGGGCGAGAACAGCAACAGCAAGACCGAGGCTGAGCGGCAGGCGATCCGGAACCGGGTCAAGAGCATGCGGCCGTGCTGAGCGGCGCAACGCCCCATGACTAGCAACCAGTTCGGTGGCAAGTGGACGGAAGACAAGCTCGAAGCTCTTCGCAAGTACCTGGGCTTCTACGTGTACGCGATGAGCCAGCAGCGCTTCGGGCGTGTCTACATCGACACCTTCGCGGGAACAGGTAGGTGCAAGGTGCGGGCGGCAGGCGGCCACCGTGACATCGATGGTTCAGCCACCATTGCCTTGAACCTGCACGGTGGGTTTCATGAGTACCACTTCATTGAGTTCAAGCGCCGCCACCACCGTGGTACGAGCAGCAGGGCAACACCATGCAGCTGTGGGCCGACCAGAGCACCGTCTGGCCGACGGTCTTCGGCTTCACCATCCCGTCAAGTTGGTACCAGTCCTTCAACCCTTTCATGATCTGGCTGCTGGTGCCGCCGCTGAACCTGCTGTGGTCTTGGCAAGCGAAGCGCGGCAGCGAGCCCAGCAGCCTGAACAAGATGGCCATCGGCTGCGTGCTGCTGGGCCTGGGCTTCGTGGTGATGATCGTCGCGTCGCAGGGCATGACGCCAGGCGCGCAGCGCAGCTTGTTCTGGCTGGTGGCGTCCACCGCCGTTTTCACGGCCGGCGAGGTCTATCTGTCGCCCATCGGCCTGTCCTTCGTCACCAAGGTGGCGCCGGCGCGCATCGTGTCGATGATGATGGGCGTGTGGTACCTGTCCAGCTTCATCGGCAACTACATGACAGGCTATCTGGGCACCTACTACGAGACCATCTCGCACACCGCCTTCTTCGTCATGCTGACCAGCATTGCGGTGCTGGCCGGGCTGCTGCTGTTCGTGATGGCCAAGCCGCTGGACAAAATCGTCGGCGGGCATGACCGGCAGAGCGCGGGATGACGCGGCCGGGATTGAAGCAGGCGGGTTGACCCGCCTACTGCGCCCGGGTCGGCGCCGTATCCTTCAACCGCCCTCAACCCCAGGAACCGCCATGACCCTATGCCCGATCGCCATCGTTGCCAGTTGCGCCAAGTGCCCGGTGGTGGGCGTGTGTCCGCTGAAGACCGTGATCGGCGACGCGCCCAAGGCCGGTGACGCCAAGGCCAGCGACCCCAAGAAGAAAAAGTGAAGGCGGCCGGCGCCTGATGCGGCGCCGTCAGTCTCGAATTACTTCTTCTTGCCCGCCTTGCCCTGCAGGGCTTCCTGCATGCCGATCAGCACGCCGCTGACCATGGCCGTGTAGCTTTCGGCCAGCGCCTGCGCGGCGCGCATGGAAGCGGCCCGCGTGCTGCGCATCGTGGTCTGCATCTGCTCGGCCATTTCCTCGGCCGTGCTGGCCGCCTTGGCGCCCGACAAGGTGCCGCCCAGCTGCATCTTTTCCAGCACCGGGCCCCAGGCGCTGGCCAGGGGCGCGCCGGCGCCGGCAGCGGCCTTCTTGACCGCGCTGAACATCGCGTCTTCCATCTTTTCCAGGTCGCCCATGGCCTTGGTCATGTGCTTGTCCTGCATGTCGGCGCCCTGCGCCATCAGCGTGTTCAGCGCGGTGCGGTTGGCGTCCACGGCCTTCAGCAGCGCGTCGTCCATGCCGTGCACGGCCTGGTCGAGCAGGGCCTCGGGGTTCATGCCACCCATGCCGGGCATGGCGTTCTTGGCGGCGCCCGCGCTGGCCGCTTCGGCCACCGACTTCAGCGCGTCCTTGATGTTCTTCAACGTCAGCTCGCGGCCTTGCAGCGCGGCCATCGTGGCCTCGGCGGTGGCCTTGCGCATTTGTTCGCCTTGCTGGGCGGTGGCGCTCTCGAACTGGGCAATCAGGGCATCGGCGTCGAACAGGGGCTTGGCCATGGGGGGTCTCCTCGGGGCGGGTTTTGGGCTGGATTGCGGGACGGGCAATGCTCGCACCCACCTGCCCGGGCGACAAGTGCGCTGGCGCACGGACGAAGCTGTTGTGGCGTGGCGCCCGCAGCGTCAGGCGGGTGCAAGCGGCGCGCGGTGCGCCGCGAAGGCCAGGCTGTCGACGAACGGGCCCGGCGTCAGCAGCCGTTCGATGAGCTCACGCACGCTGCGGATCTGCTCGCCAAACGGCAGGGCCGCCGCGCCACGGAAGAACAGGCCCTTCTTGACGTCGCCGCGCAGCGCGGCCCCCAGTTGGTTGTCGATGCAGAACTGACCCCAGCCGGGCAGGCCGTCACGCAAGCCGCATTGCGCCAGGCAGTCGAAAGCCTTGGTGCAGTGGGCCTTGGGGTGGGCCACGGCCTGCAGCTTGGCTTCCGCGCCCAGGTAGGCGCGCAGCCAGGGTGTGGCCACGGCGCGCGCCGGCAGGCCGGCCACGCTGGTGAATTCGACCAGGTCCTCCTGCTTGGCCTGGGCCAGCACCTGCTTGAAAGCCAGGTGCGCATCGCTTTCCGTCGTCA
>JAYVBO010000451.1:0-2972 GCA_043750435.1 Betaproteobacteria bacterium
TCGGGCAGCAACGGGCGCCACAAGAAATGGATTTCCTGTTGCGTGCCGGTGGCGCACAGGTAGTCAACCACCGCGTGAACTGCTGCTGCTGACAGCGGCACCATCCCCGGGCGCAGCAAGACGTCTTCGTACTCCTTGACCAAAGGCACCGTAACGACATGGTCGAACAGGCCGGTGCCAATGGACGACAACAGTGCGAACGACCATCCATGCTTGGAACGCAAAGCAGACACCAGCACATTGGTATCGATCACGATTTTTGACGCGCTAGGCATGGTAGTGCCCACGATACCGCAAACAACCCACTTCCGGTGATGAAATGGCAGGCTGCGCCGCTGGCTTCTACGGGCCTGGACCCGGTTGATGCACCGCAGGTCAGACACCTTGTTTGAGGACGCCATGATTGCGGCCACCGCCCAGATCCACCGCCTGCCGGTGGTGACCCGCAACGTGGCCGACTTCAAGGCCTTCGGCGTGCCGCTGCTGAACCCGTTCGAGGCCTAGACCCGACTGCACCAGCAGGCCGAAAGGTGCAGATGCCACGGGCCTTGCCCATGAGGCCCAAGACGAGGCCTTGCTCGATGGTGGTGAGGTCCGGCTTGAGAACCGATTCTTTGATGAGCCCGGCGCCCCGCCAGTTGCCGACCATGGCCTCGCCAAAGTTGAACCTTGCCGGGTTGGCCATCGGGTCACATCCGGTCGTAGGCCGCGTCGTCGTCGTTCTGCCAGTAAAGCGTGAGCAGACGCTACAGCACCCCGCGAATGAAGGGCACGGCTGCCAGAGCGGTCAGATCACTGGTCAGCTTTGCGGCCTGGGCTCCAGCAGCGCCAGTTGCAGGCCCGGCAGGCCAGTGAAGTCATTGGTGTTCAGCGTCAAGAGCGTGTGGCCGTGTTCGATGGCCTGGGCCGCTATCCACAAGTCGTTGTAGCGGGGCCGGGGTGAGCGGCCGGCCTTTTTGACTGCGGCGGCCAGCACGCCAAAAGCAGCGGCGGTGTGACGCGTAACAACCAGCGACGGACGCGTTTCAATCTGGCGCAACCAGGCAGCACGCAGGGCACGCACGGCGGAATCTGGGCAGACTTCGACGCCGAAAGCCAGTTCACCCAGCGAGATGACCGATGTGAACACCGGTGCGTCTTTCGCGGCGCTGGCCACCTGGCTTCGATCGATCTGGCCCGAAGCCAGCGCTACCCAGATGCAACTGTCGAAAATCATGCCCATGGGTTGGGCACCGCATCGTCGAAGCCTTGCAGGCTGTCTTCCAACCACGCAGCACCCTGCGCGGCGGTCAAGATGGGCAAGGGCAGGCCGGTCAAGGCCTGCGTGGCGGTCATGGTGCGCTCAGCAGGACCGATTTGCGCAATCAAGGCATGGTTGCGCTCGATGGCCACAACCTCGCCGCCTGTGACCACCTTGTCAAGGACCTCTCGCGTGTTGCGGGCCAGATCGGTGGCACTGATGGTCTGCATGGCGGCTTCCTGATTTGCGTATGAATACGCACTATACGTAAATTGGATGACCTTGCCCAAGACGCCATGCTCGACCCCGGCACCTGTGCTGGCAAAGCTGCAAGCCGCACCAGACTTGGCAGTTTCTGCGGCGTCTTGCTGGGAAGCTGCCCAGCGCGGCATGCCAACGCCCTAAGCGATCACCTCTGCAAGCACCTCACGCAGGCTCTTGACATCGGCCGCAGCCAGTTGGCCCATGATGCGCAAGACCAAGCCTTGCTCGATGGTAGTGAGGACCGGCTTGAGAACCGATTCTTTGATGAGCCCGGCGCCCCGCCAGTTGCCGACCATCGCCTCGCCGAAGTTGAACCTTGCCGGGTTGGCCATCGGGTCACATCCGGTCGTAGGCCGCGTCGTCGTCGTTCTGCCAGACCTGCGCAAAGCTTGCCTCACTGGCCTTGGCCGCAGCCTGCGTAAGGCGCTGCTCTGCCTCGCGTTCGCGAAGGAAATCGACGAAGTCTTCAACCTCAGCCAGGCGCTGCGGCGGAAGCTGTTTGATCTTGTCGAACAAGGCTTGGTCGGCGGCATTCATGGCATCGATTCCTTCGGAGTGCCTGCGTTCACCTGTCAATTGACGGGCTTTGAATTCATTGCCGACTCTCATCAGGTGCGCACTTTACTGCCGAGACTCAAAAGCAGCGCCGCCAGCTTCTTCACTTCGCAAAGCGCAAAGTCCAGGCCCACCGTATGGCCCCACCGCGTTGCGGCAACAGGCGGCCAGCAACAAAGCCTACGCCCGCCTGGTCTTGCCGCACAAGACCACGGGCAGCTGGTGCAGTGTTCGCGTCACGCCTGCCGGCGTTGGTTCAATGCGGTAGGCGACAAGGTGGGCGCCGGCCAGGGCTGCGCTTCAGCGTCTATCGCGCTGCTGCTGACCTACACGGCCGACGGGCTGCTGATCGTTCTGCGCCCTGCAGAGCGCACGTGACGCCGCCGCCATGCCAGCCGTCACCCAAGCCACAGACTTCGGTGGCTACAAGGCCGCTTTGGGCTTCGACAGCGCAGAGAGCGGCACTGCCGACTTGCGCGACCACATCTTCAAGTGCGGGGCCGCCGCACCCGCCCCGAAGCTGGGGTGGTTCAGCGCCTGCGCAACCAGCACACCCGCAAGACCGTTCCGGCGGCATGAATGCCGAACTTCTGTGCTGCGTGCTGCTGACGGCCGGTGCCGAGCAAGACCTGGACGACCGGGTGGGCTGCGTGGCGGTGAACGAAACACCCGCCAAGGCCGGCGCCCTGCACGACAAGTTCCTGGCAGTTGCACAGACCCTGGCAACCGCACCCCAGCGCAGCCGGCCGCGCATGCAGGGCGGCCGCGCGCGGCGTGATGCCTGGGCGCGCTGACGTGCTGCGGCGCCTTTGCGCAGGGCGCCAAAGCCCGGAACAGAAGAGTCGACCTGACCGTCGGTCAGCGACATCACGGCCTCCAGCTTGCCTGCAGCGTTGCGCAGCGCCGGCAGGCC
>JAYVBO010000452.1:0-6916 GCA_043750435.1 Betaproteobacteria bacterium
CACCAGCACCTCGGGCCTGGCGTTGACGGCGGCGATGTGGGCCAGCAACGCATCCAGATCTTCAGGCCCCAGGCGGTTGGCCTGAT
This sequence comes from Betaproteobacteria bacterium, assembly GCA_043750435.1. Taxonomy (GTDB): domain Bacteria; phylum Pseudomonadota; class Gammaproteobacteria; order Burkholderiales; family Burkholderiaceae_C; genus Rubrivivax. The sequence continues at coordinate 87 of JAYVBO010000452.1, forward strand.
CGGGCCGCCGCAACGTGACGGTGGCGACAGGACCGTAGAAGTCCAGATCGGGTGCCGCCATCTCAGCTGCCTTGCTTCAGCTGACCACCAGCCGCGGCGAGCCGGCCGTGGCGGCCATGCGCCCCACCACTGCCGCGTGGTCGAAGCCGTGGCGGGCGAAGACGGCCAGCACGGCGTCCAGCGCAGCCGGCGCGCAAGACACCAGCAAACCACCGCTGGTCTGCGGGTCGGACAAGAGCGCCTGGTCCACGTCGGCAAAGCCCGCCGGCAGCACCACGTCAGCGCCATAGCCGGCCCAGTTGCGGCCTGAAGCACCGGTGATGTAGCCCTGTTCAGCCAGCCCGCGCACACCGTCCAACAGCGGCACGGCGGCCCAGTCCAGCTGCAATTCACAGCGCGCGCCTCGGGCCATTTCCAGCGCGTGGCCAGCCAGGCCGAAGCCCGTCACGTCGGTCAGCGCGTGCACGCCCGGCAGCGCCGCCAGGTCGGGGCCGGGGGTGTTCAGCTTGGTCGTGCAGGCGATCATCTGCGCGTAGCCGGCGTCGCCCAGTTCACCCTTTTTCAGCGCCGCCGACATCACGCCCACGCCTATGGGTTTGCCCAGCACCAGCAGATCGCCGGGCCGCGCGTCGGCATTGCGCTTGACGTGTTTCGGGTGGACCAGGCCGATGGCCACCAGGCCGTAAATGGCCTCGACCGAATCGATGGTGTGGCCGCCGGCGATGGGAATGCCAGCCGCGCGGCAGACCGAGGCGCCGCCTTCCAGGACGCGGCCTATGGTGTGCGTCGACAGCACATTGATGGGCATGCCCACCAGGGCCAGCGCCAGGATCGGCCGACCGCCCATGGCGTAGACATCGCTGATGGCATTGGTGGCGGCGATGCGGCCGAAGTCAAACGGATCGTCGACGATGGGCATGAAGAAATCGGTGGTCGCGATCAGCGCCTGCTCGTCGTTCAACTGGTAGACGGCGGCGTCGTCGGCAGTCTCGATGCCGACCAGCAATTCCTTGGGAATGGGCATGGCCGGCATGGCCTTGAGGATCTCCGTCAGCACGCCCGGAGCGATCTTGCAGCCGCAGCCACCACCGTGGGACAGCGAAGTCAAGCGGGGTTCGGCGGCGCGCGCGGCGGCGACTTGTTCGGGTGCGTTCATGGCGTGTCTTTCGGGGTATTGAGTTGCAGCGTGGGCTACAGCGTGGGCACAGTCTGCAAGGTCTGGGCGATCAAGGCCTGCAGGGCCGCCGCCTCGTGGGCCGGGTCGAAAAGCGCGGCGCGTGCCTGGCCCTGCTGCAACAGGCCGTCGAGCATAGCCGGCTCGTCGCGCAGGCGCTGCAGCAGGGTCACCAGTGCGGCCGCGTCGCCCAGCGGGAAATAGCCGCCGTAGTCCGCGCCCAGCAAACCCACGTTGCCGGCAATGCGTGTCGCCAGAACCGCCGTGCCGCTGCGCAGCGCTTCGATGACCACATGCGCACCGCCCTCCATCAGACTGGGGTGGACCAGCACATGCGCGGCCTGGATGCGCCGCCGCGTTTCGGCATGCGGCCGGGCGCCCAGCCAGCGGTAGTGCGGGCAGTCGGCCATCAACGCCGCGGCTTCGGCACCCAGCGCGGGGTCGAGTGCGGCGCCGATGTGGTCCAGCAAGATGTCGCCGCGCGGGGCCAGCAGCCGCGCCGCTTTGAAGTAGGTGGCTGGCGATTTTTCGGCACGCAGGTGGCCGACCATCAGGGCGCGCAGATGGCGCTGCGGCTTGGGCACGGATTGCCGTGCCGAGCAGGACTGCAGCAGCACGCGAGCCTTGCCACGCAGCGCTTCGGGCAGGGCCTGTGCGCCCAGTTCGTTGAGCACGATCAGGCGGTCCGCCAACTGCAGCGAGGCCTGGGCCGACGCGTCGTCCACGATGTCGCGGTACAGGTCGGTGCCGGTCAGCACCAGCAGCAAAGGTGCCGTGCCGCGCAGCCGACGCCACTGCGCGACCGATGCAGCCGAGCGGCGGGCGTGCAACGCCAGCATCACCGTTTCGTCGCCGCCTGCCCAGACCGTCGCCAGGCGCACCCGGTAAGCTCCGGCCAGCATGCCGGCCCAGCGATGGGCCGTCTGCCAATTGCCATTGTTGGCGTCAGCCAGCGCGGGCGTCACGATGACGAGTGAAGGTCTGTACACCGCCCGAGGTTACCGCGATGACGGTTTTGAACGATGCCGCCACGGCGGCCCGCAACGGCGATGCCCGTGCCTTGGCTGCGGCGCTGCAGGCCAGCCGCGCGGATACGCTAGCGACCTTTGCCACCATCGAAGCCGCCTTGCCGCAGGGCGTGCCGCAGCAGGCCACGCTGAACCCGCCCTTGTGGGAACTGGGGCACATCGGCTGGTTCCAGGAATACTGGATCGCACGCAACCCCGTGCGTGCGGCGGGCGCGGCGGCCGACCCCGACGCGCCGCGCGCGAACGGCGTGCGCGCGAACGCCGACGCGCTGTACGACTCCAGCCACTTGCCGCACGCCACCCGATGGACGCTGCCGCTGCCCGACGCCGCCGCCACGCGCAGTGACCTGGCGCGCCAGTTGGCCGGCACGCTGGGCTGTTTGCAGGAAGCCGCGCACGCCGCAACACCCGACGACGACGCCCTGTACTTTTTCCGCCTGGCGCTGTTCCACGAAGACATGCACCACGAGGCCGCGCTGTACATGGCGCAGAGCCTGGGCGTGGCCATCGCCGACCCGCGCTGGCAGGCCACAGCGCTGCCCGCGCCCGGCGTGGACCTGGCCTTCGACGCCGGCGCCTGGACGCTGGGCCACACCGGCGGCGGCTACGCCTTCGACAACGAACTGGCCAGCCATAGCGTGGCCCTGCCTGCCACGCGCATCGCCAGCCGCGCCACGCGCTGGGCCGAATACCTGCCCTTCGTCGAAGCCGGCGGCTACAGCCAACCGCAGTGGTGGACGGCAGCCGGCGCGAACTGGCTGGCGGCTGAAAAAGTGCGGGCTCCGCGTTACCTGCGCCGCGACGGCAGCACCTGGCAACAGTGGCGCCACGGCGTGTGGCTGGTGCTGGACCTGGCGCAGCCGGCCTGCCACCTGACCGCCTTCGAAGCCCAGGCCTGGTGCCGCTGGGCCGGCCGCCGCCTGCCCACGGAAACCGAATGGGAGCGCGCCGCCACCGCCCGCCCAGACGCCTTCGAATGGGGCCAGGTCTGGGAATGGACGGCCAGCCCTTTCGCGCCCTACCCCGGCTTCGTGGCCCACCCCTACCGCGACTACTCAGCGCCCTGGTTCGACGGCCGTCCGGTGCTGCGCGGCGCTTCCTTCATGACCCAGCCGCGCATGCGCCACCCGCGTTACCGCAATTTCTTCCAGCCCTGGCGCAACGACGTGCCGGCCGGCTTGCGCAGTTGCGCGCTGTAGCGCAGAGCCGGCTTCGGCCGACTCAGCGCTTGTCGGCCAGGAACTCGAGCACCGCCGCATGGAAGCGCTCGGGCGCTTCCAGGTGCGGTACGTGGCCGATTTTTTCAAACTCCACCAGCTTGGCGCCAGGGATGCGCTTCTGGGCATCTTTGCCCAACTGCGGAAAATAGCCCAGGTGCTTCACGGCCTCGGGCGGCGCGAAGCGGCGGCCGAAGACCGTGCGGTCGATCTGGCCGATGGCCAGCAGCACGGGCACCGTGAGCTTGGGCAGTTCGTTGTAGGTCGGACCGTCGTAGATCATCTGGTAGGTCAGCGCCGAAACGTGGGCGAAGCGCGGGTACTCCGGGCTGCGTTGCACGCGCGAGAACTGCTCGACGAAGCGCTCGAACTCAGGCCGGTAGTTTTCCTTGAAGTAGCTCTTGATGAAGGCGCGGTAGCTGGTGGTGGTCTGCGCCATCTCCAGCTTCAGCAGGTTGGCGGTCTCCTGCGGGGGAATGGCCGGCACATAGTCTTCCAGGCCCAGTGGGTTCTCCAGCACCAGCGCGGCCACGCGGCTGGGGTAACGGCGCGCGAAGTGCACGCCCAGCATGCCACCCATGCTGTTGGCCACGATGGCGACACGGCCGACCTTCAGATGGTCCAGCACGCGCGCGCTGCTCTCGGTCAGCATCGCGAAGGTGTAGCGGATCTCGGGCTTGGAAGACTTGCCGAAGCCGATCTGGTCCAGCGCCACCACGCGGTAGCCCTGGGCCGACAGCGCGCGCAAGGTGTTTTCCCAGTAGTCGGCGCCGAAGTTCTTGCCATGCAAGAGCACCACGGTCTTGCCATTGGGGTTGGCCGCGGGCTGCACGTCCATGTAGGCCATGCGCACCGGCCGGCCTTCCAGTTCGAACTGTAGGACCTGCACCGGATAGGGGTAGATCCAGCCTTCCATGGCCACGCCCAGGGGCTCGGTGTTGTCATAGCTGGGTGCAGCGACAGCAGCAGCAGCGGGCCCGGCGGCGGGCTGGGCCGGTGCTTGCATCTGGGCGGCACAGCCGGTGAGCAGAACCGCCGCAGACAGGAACAAGGTCGAAGGCAAGCAGCGGATGGTCATGTCTCTGTTGTTGCAGTTGGATCGCGGGCAGTCTAGCGGCTAGAGTCACGCGCTGCGCCCCACCTCCACCACCTAACGGCCCCGCACCATGTCAAACCCCACCCGTTCCGCCTTTTTGAAAACCTTGCTGGCCAGCGCGCTGCTGATCAGCGCTGCGGCCAGCCACGCCCAGCAGGTCTTGCGCATCACCGCCATTCCCGATGAATCGCCCACCGAACTGGCGCGCAAGGCCGTGCCGCTGGTGAAGTATCTGGAAGGCAAGCTGGGTATGAAGGTCGAATTCACGCCAGTCACCGACTACGCCGCCGCCGTCGAAGCGCTGGCCAACCGCAAAGTCGATCTGGCCTGGTTCGGCGGCTTCACTTTCGTGCAGGCGCAAATGCGTTCGGGCGGCAAGGTCATCCCCATCGTGCAGCGCGAAGAAGACACCAAATTCCGCTCGGTCTTCATCACCAGCGACCCGGCCATCAAGCAGCTGGCCGACTTGAAGGGCAAGGATGTGAGCTTCGGTTCGCAAAGCTCGACCTCGGGCCATTTGATGCCGCGCAGCTTCTTGCTGCAGGCCGGCGTCGACCCCGACAAGGACTTCAAGCGCGTGGCCTATAGCGGCGCGCATGACGCCACCATCGCAGCCGTCACGGCCGGCAAGGTGCAGGCCGGCGCGCTGAATATTTCGGTGTGGGAAAAATTTATTGCCGACAGACGAGTCGACACCAGCAAGGTCTTCGCTTTCTACACAACCCCGACTTACTACGACTACAACTGGACGGTGCACGCCGACATGCCGGTGGCCCTGCGCGAGAAGTTGAGCCAGGCCTTCCTGTCGCTGAGCCGCGACGACGCGGTGGGCAAGGAAATACTCGACCTGCAGCGCGCCACGCGCTTCGTGCCCACCCAGGCCGCCAACTACAAGGGCATCGAAACCGCCGCGCGCAACGCTGGCCTGCTCTGATCCTGCGGGGCACTTTCCCTTGAGGCTGCAACTGACGCAAGTCGCCGCGCGGCACCCGGCCGCGCGCGCCGGTGCCGCCCTGGCCTTGCAGGGTGTGGACCTTACGGTGGCGGCCGGTGAACAGTTGGCCGTCATCGGCCCTTCGGGTGCCGGCAAGACCACGCTGATGCAGTTGCTGGCCTGCGCGCTGCCGCCGGCTGCGGGCCACTACACGCTGGACGGCGAGCAGCCGTGGGCGCTGTCCACCGCCGCCCTGCACCGCCTGCGCGGTCAGCTCTTCCTGGCGCCGCAGGTGCCGCCGCTGCCGCCGCGCCAGCGCGTGGTGACGGCGGTGCTGGCCGGCCGCCTGCCGGCCCTGGGCTTGTGGGCCAGCCTGCGTTCGCTCTTCTACCCGGCGGACATCCCGGCTGCCTACGAAGCGCTGCTGCGTTTTGACCTGGACGACAAGCTCTTCGAACGCGTGGACCGGCTGTCGGGCGGTGAGCGCCAGCGCGTGGGCTTGGCGCGCGCGCTGCTGGCCCCGGCGCGGCTGTGGCTGGTGGACGAACCGCTGTCGTCGCTGGACCCGACACGCGCCCGCCACGCCCTGGCCACGCTGACCGCCACGGCGCGCGAACGTGGCGTGACCCTGGTCACCAGCCTGCACCAGGTGGACGCCGCGCTGGCGCAGTTCCCACGCATCGTCGGCCTGCGTGACGGCCGCGTCGCCTTCGACCTGCCAACCGCCGAGGTCACGCCCACCCTGCTGGAACGCCTGTACGTGCAGCATGAAGACGAGTTGCACGGCGGCGCGTCGCCGCGGCTGCCGCCGCCGGCCGCACCGGCGCCCGTCGTCATGCACTGCCGATGAACGGCACCGCCCGCTTGACCGCACGGCACGCGCCGCCCACGCGCGACCCGGCCTGGCTGGGCCGCGTCTTCTGGACAGGTGCCGCGCTGGTGCTGCTGTGGCCGCTGTTCAGCGCCACCGAATTCAAACCCTGGCAGCTGTTCGACGCACGCAGCCGCGAAGTCACCGGCCAGTTTCTGCGCAGCTTTTTGCCGCCCGCCCTGGCGCCCGATTTCCTGCTACTGGTGGCGCGCGAAAGCTGGCGCACGGTGGCCATTGCCACCGCCGGCATGACGATGGCGCTGGTCATCGCCCTACCCTTGACGCTGCTGTCGACCCGCGTGCTGTCGGTGTCGGCCTTGCGCGGGCGCATGGGCCGCCTGCCCTTCACCGTGCGCCAGGCTGTGCGCTTGCTGCTCATCGTTCTGCGCAGCGTGCCTGAACTGGTGTGGGCGCTGGTCTTCGTGCGGGTGGTGGGCCTGGGCGCCACGGCCGGCGTGCTGGCCATCGCACTCACCTACGGCGGCATGCTGGGCAAGGTCTACAGCGAAA
>JAYVBO010000453.1:0-6905 GCA_043750435.1 Betaproteobacteria bacterium
TTCTCGCTGGCCAATATCAAAGCACCCGCGCCGTCGCTGGTCTGGCTGCTGTTGCCGGCGGTGACGCTGCCTTTGGCGGCGAACACCGGACGCAGCTTGGCCAGGCCTTCCAGGCTGGTGTCGGGCCGTGCGCCTTCGTCCAGGTTGACGGTGCGGGTCTTGGTGCTGACTTCCCCGGTGGCCAGATTCGGAAAGCGATCGACCACCGTGACGGGTGTCATCTCGGCCGTGAAGTCACCGGCCGCCATGGCTGCCAGCGCTCGCTGGTGCGACTGCAGCGCGAAGGCGTCTTGCGCCTCGCGACTGATCTTCCATTGCGCGGCCACCTTCTCGGCCGTCAGACCCATGCCGTAGGCGATGCCCACGTTCTCGTCGCGCGCAAACACCTCGGGGTTGAAGCTGGGCTTGTTGCCGCCCATGGGCACCATGCTCATGCTTTCGGCGCCGCCGGCAATCATCACGTCGGCTTCGCCGACGCGGATGCGGTCAGCCGCCATCTGCAGCGCGGTCAGGCCGCTGGCGCAGAAACGGTTCACGGTGACACCGCCCACGCTGTACGGCAGACCGGCCAGCACCATGGCCGCGCGGGCCATGTTCATGCCCTGCTCGCCTTCGGGAAAGCTGCAGCCGATGATGGCGTCTTCGATGGCCTTGGGGTCCAGATTCGGCACCTGCGCCAGCGCGCTTTTCACCGCCGCCACCAACAGGTCATCCGGCCGCGTGTTGCGGAAGAAACCGCGCCCGCTGCGGCCTATGGGCGTGCGCGTGGCGGCAACGATGTAGGCGTCTTGAACTTGCTTGCTCATTTGATTTCCTTCGCTCAGTTCCGCACCGGCTTGCCGGTCTGCAACATGCCCATGATTCGCTCTTGCGACTTGGGGTGTTCCAGCAAAGCGCAGAAGCGCTCGCGTTCCATGGTCATCAGGTAGTCCTCGTTGACCAGGGTTCCGGCATCGACGTCACCACCGCAAACCACCTCGGCAATCAAGGTGCTGATGTGGAAGTCGTGGGCGCTGATGAAGCCGCCGTCGCGCATGTTCGCCAGTTGGCCCTTGATGGTGGCGACAGCACTGCGGCCGGCCACCGGGAACAGCGTTTTGACTGGCGGCCGGTAGCCGCTGTCGAACATGGCCTTGGCCTGCGTGCAGGCCACGAACAGCAGTTCGTCCTTGTTCGGCACGACGATGTCGCTGTCCAGCAAGTAGCCCAGCTTCTTCGATTCCAGTGCGCTGGTGCCCACCTTGGCCATGGCTGCGTTGGTGAAGCCTTCGATCGCGAACTTCATGATGTCGGCGGTGGCCCAGTTGGTCACGTTGGCCGCACCCGCCATCTCGGCGGCCCGGCGCGCGATGTAGGCCAGCCCGCCACCGGCCGGCACCAGGCCGACACCCACCTCAACCAGACCGGCATAGGTTTCCATGGCGGCCACGCGGCGCGCGCAGTAAACCGAGATTTCGCAGCCGCCGCCCAGTGCGATGCCGCGCATCGCCGCCACCACTGGCACCTGCGCGTAGCGCATGCGCAGCATGGCGTCTTGCAGTCGCTTGATCTCGGGCGCAACGCCCTTGGCGCCGTGCTTCATGAAAACCGGCAAGGCGCTTTCCAGGTTGGCGCCGGCCGAGAACACATCGTCCGGCTACCAGATCACCAGACCCTTGTAGCCGCCTTCGGCCAACTCGACGGCTTTCAACAAACCGTCCACCACGGCCGGGCTGATCAGGTGCAGTTTGCAGGTGATGCTGGCAATCAGCACCTCGCCGTCCCGCGTCCACACGCGCACATCGTCGTTCTTGAAGACTTCGGTGCCGCTTTGCAACGCCGGCACGGCGCCCGAACCCAGCACGGTTTCGCGGAAGTGCTGGCGTTGGTAGACCGGCAAGGTGCTCGGGGCCACGAAGCGCGCGCTGGCGGCGCTCCAAGAACCCTCGGGTCGGTGCACGCCGCCGTTGGCAGCCACCGGCCCTTCAAACACCCAGGCCGGCAGCGGTGCGCTGCACAGTGCCTTGCCGGCATCAATGTCGGCCTTCACCCACTCGGCCACTTGCAGCCAGCCGGCGTCTTGCCACAACTCGAACGGACCCTGCTTCACGCCGAAACCCCAGCGCATGGCGAAGTCGATGTCGCGCGCGCTGTCGGCAATGTCGGCCAGGTGCACGGCGGCGTAATGGAAGCTGTCGCGCAGGATGGCCCACAGGAACTGCGCCTGCGGATTGCTGCTTTCGCGCAGCAGCTTCAAGCGCTCGGCGGCGGGCTTTTTCAGCATGCGCTCGACTATGGTGTCGGCCTTGCCACCGGCCGGCACATAGTCCTGCTTGGCGGGATCCAGACGCAGGATGTCCTTGCCGACCTTCTTGTAGAAGCCGGCACCGGTCTTCTGGCCCAGTGCGCCCTTGGCCATCAGCGCGGCCAGCACCGGGGGCGTGGCATAGCTGGCAAAGAAGGGGTCGCCGCTGAGGTTGTCCTGCAGGGTCTTGATGACATGGGCCATGGTGTCCAGGCCCACCACGTCGGCGGTGCGGAAGGTGCCGCTGCTGGCGCGGCCCAGCTTCTTGCCGGTCAGGTCGTCGACCACGTCATAGCTGAGCCCGAAAGTTTCGGCTTCCTTGATGGTGGCCAGCATGCCGGCAATTCCCACCCGGTTGGCCACGAAGTTGGGCGTGTCGTGCGCGCGCACCACGCACTTGCCCAGCGCGGTGGTGACGAAGGCTTCCAATTGGTCCAGCACGTCAGGCTGCGTGGTCGGCGTGTTGATCAACTCGACCAGCGCCATATAGCGCGGCGGGTTGAAGAAGTGGATGCCGCAGAAGCGCGGCTTGATGCTTTCCGGCAGCACGGCGCTGAGCTTGGTGATGGACAAGCCCGAGGTGTTGCTGGCCACGATGGCGTGCGGCGCCAGGGCCGGCGCGATCTTTTCGTAGAGCGCCAGCTTCCAATCCATGCGCTCGGCAATGGCCTCGATGACCAGGTCGCACTCGCCCAGCAGCGCCAGGTGCTCTTCGTAGTTGGCCTGCTGGATCAGCGCGGCATCTTCGGCCAGGCCCAGCGGCGCGGGCTTGAGCTTCTTCAGCCCTTCGACCGCCTTGGTCACGATGCCGTTCTTGGGGCCTTCCTTGGCGGCCAGGTCGAACAGCACGACAGGCACTTTGCAATTGACGAGGTGGGCGGCAATCTGCGCGCCCATCACGCCGGCGCCCAGCACGGCCACCTTGCGGACATTGAAGCGGTTCATGGTGGTTCCCTTATTCAACACGTATCCAGGTCTGTGTGCGGCCCAGCATGGGCATGCCGATGTAGCCGCGCACTTCGAGCTTCTTGCCCCCGTCGGCGGGCGTCATGCGCACCTTGTAGGTCTTGCCGTTGTTGGGGTCGAGGATGCTGCCGCCATCCCAGTACGGGTCGTCAGCGCTCTTCTTCGCGCCGTCGATGATGGTCATGCCCAGCACCAGTTGGTCTTTGCGCGCATCGGTGCACTTGTCGCACTTGCTGTCCTGCTTGGTCGGGTCCAGCAACTTCTCGATCTTGCCGGTCAGCACACCGCCGGCCTCGGTGATGCGCACCAAGGACTTTTCGGCCTTGGTCTCGTCGTCTATGGTTTTCCAAAGCCCGGCCGGTGTGCTCTGGGCAAAGGCGGAGCCGGCAGCAACCAGCAGTGCAGCAATCAGGATCTTCTTCATGACGGTCTCCTCAGTCTCGTTAGGGCATTGCGGGATCAAAACAGCGCTTCGTCCATCGCCATCAGCGGCGCCAGACCCGCGCGCGCGGTGCGGATCAGCGTGGCCGTTTCGGGCAGTAGCTTGGCGAAGTAGAAGCGTGTGGTGTGCAGCTTGGCCGTGTAGAACGGGTCGCCGCTGCCCTGTTTGGCCAGCGCAATCTTGGCGCTGCGCGCGAAGAAATAGGCGAAGACCAAGTGGCCCACGACACGCAGGTAGTCCACCGCTGCCGCGCCCACTTCGTCGGCATTGCCGAAGGCCTTCATGCCCAGTTCGGTGGTCAGCTTGGTGACCTTGTCGCCCAGGTCAGCCAGCGGGTTGATGAACTCCTGCATGGCTTCATCGGTGCCTTCTGCCTCGACGAATTCGGCGATCAGCTTGCCGAACTTCTTCAAGCGCGCACCGTTGTCACCCAGCACCTTGCGACCCAGCAGGTCCAGGCTCTGAATGGTGTTGGTGCCTTCGTAGATCATGTTGATGCGGGCGTCGCGCACATGCTGCTCCATGCCCCATTCCTTGATGTAGCCGTGGCCGCCGAAAACCTGCATGCAGTGGCTGGTGGCCAGCCAAGCGTTGTCGGTCAGGAAGGCCTTGACGATGGGCGTCAACAGCGCCACCTGGTCGGCCGCTTCCTTGCGCTCGTCTTCGTCGTCGGTGCTGACTTCCTTGTCCAGCATCAACGCGATGTAAATGGCCAGCGCACGGCCGCCTTCGGCGTAGGCGCGCGCGGTGAGCAGCATCTTGCGCACGTCGGGGTGGTGGATGATGGTGTCGGCCGGTTGGTCGGGGTTTTTCACACCACTCAGGCTGCGCATCTGCTGACGGTCTTTCGCGTAGGCCACAGCGTTCTGGTAGGCCACCTCGGTCAGGCCCAGACCCTGGTTGCCGACGCCCAGGCGCGCGGCGTTCATCATCACGAACATCGCCGCCAGTCCCTTGTTGGGCTCGCCCACCAGGGTGCCGACGGCGCCGTCCAGCATCATCTGGCAGGTGGCATTGCCGTGGATGCCCATCTTGTGTTCCAGCGCACTGCAGAAGATGGCATTGCGCGTGCCGATGCCGCCTTCGGGCGTGACATTGAACTTGGGCACCACGAACAGGCTGATGCCTTTGCTGCCGACGGGCGCGTCGGGCAGGCGGGCCAGCACCAGGTGGACGATGTTGGGCGCCATGTCGTGTTCACCGGCGCTGATGAAAATCTTCTGCCCGGTGAGCTTGTAGCTGCCGTCCGCCGAACCACCGGCGATGGGTTCGGCCTTGGTGCGCAGCAGGCCCAGGTCGGTGCCGCAGTGCGGCTCGGTCAGGCACATGGTGCCTGTCCATTCGCCGCTGGTCAGCTTGGGCAGGTAGGTGGCTTTCTGCGCTGGCGTGCCGTGGGTGTGCAGGCATTCGTAGGCGCCGTGGCTCAGTCCGGGGTACATGGTCCAGGCTTGGTTGGCGCTGTTCAGCATTTCGTAGAAGCACTGGTTGACCACGAAAGGCAGGCCCTGGCCGCCGAACTCAGGGTCGCAACTCAGCGCTGGCCAGCCTCCGGCCACGTACTGCTGGTAGGCCGCCTTGAAGCCTTGTGGCGGCGTGACTTCGTGGGTCGCCTTGTCCAGCGTGCACCCCTCTTCGTCACCGCTGATGTTCAGCGGAAAGGTCACTTCGGCGGCGAACTTGCCGCCCTCTTCCAGCACCGCGTTGATGGTGTCGGCGTCGATGTCCGCATGGCGCGGCAGCTGCTTCAATTCGTCAGTGACGTTGAACAGTTCATGCATTACGAACTGCATGTCGCGCAGGGGCGGCGTGTACTGGGCCATGGATAACTCCTGAAAGAGGCGGAAGAGAAAACGGTAGTGACTGGTGGCAACGCTCAGCCGAGTGCGTAATGCGACAGCGTGCGTTCGAAGCCGACGCGGGCGCGATCCAGCGCGCCCGGTATGCGCAGGAAGCGCGCGTCGTGGTGCAGCGCCAGAATCAGGCCGTGCACCTCGAACAACATCTGGGTGGGGTCGGTGTCGGCACGCAATTCGCCGGTCTCGACGGCCAGGCTGATGGCACGTTCCAGCGCGCCATGCCAGGTTTGCACCATGCTGGCCAGTGCGTCGCGCACGGGGCCCGGGCGGTCGTCGAATTCAACGGCGCCGCTGATGTAGATGCAACCCGAATCCAGTTCAACCGAGACTTGGCGCACCCACAACTCGAACAGGGCGCGCAAGCGCGGCAGGCCGCGTTCTTCGCGCATGGCGGGAAAGAACACGGCTTCTTCGAAGCGCGCGTGGTATTCGCGGATCACCGAAATCTGCAGTTCTTCGCGCGAACCGAAATGCGCGAAGACACCCGACTTGCTCATCTGCGTGACTTCGGCCAGGGCCCCGATGGACAAGCCTTCCAGGCCCATGTGTGCCGCCAGGCCCAACGCAGCCTCCAGGATGGCGGCGCGCGTCTGCTGGCCTTTGTGCAGGGCCTTGGCGGCCGGGCGGGCAGCGAATTCAGCGGGCAGTTCAGGGGGCAGGGTCACGGCGCGATCACAGAATCGAACGATCGTTCTATTTTGCCGACTTCGAAAGCCCACAGCGCCCGGCCAGTGCGACTTTTTCTAGGGTAACGGTCCTAGAACCGGCTATCGGCTACCCTAGCGGGCATGGATGTGCTGCAGCTCGATATTTCCGGGCGCCCGCAAGCGTGGATATCCGCTCGCGAGGCTGCCGTGCTTTACGCCAGTGACGCTGTCGCCTGGACGTTGGGTGATGCCTTCCAGGTGTTGCGCGGCGGCACCCAGCGCGCCACGGGGCTGCAGTCGCGCATCGAAGTCCATCCCATCGTCGCTGTGCGCGGCGCGATGCCCAGCCGGGCCTGGCGGTTGGCACCGGCGCTTTCCAACCCCAAGCTGTTTGCGCGTGACAAAGGCATGTGCGCCTATTGCGGCGTGCGCTTCCACGAAGGCGACCTGACGCGCGAACACATCGTGCCCGTGTCACGTGGCGGCGCAGACAGTTGGATGAACTGCATCACCGCCTGCCGCGCCTGCAACGGCCACAAAGGCAGCCGCATGCCCGAGGAAGCCCACATGGCGCTGCTTTACCTGCCCTACGTGCCCAGCTTGCATGAAGACATGATCCTGCGCGGGCGGCGCATCGTCAGTGACCAGATGGAATTTCTGCTGGCGTCGGTGCCGCGCAGTTCACGCCTTCATGCTTGAAGCCGATGGCT
>JAYVBO010000454.1:0-6904 GCA_043750435.1 Betaproteobacteria bacterium
CGAGTGGCAGGTCTGTCACCCGTGAAGAATGGCTACTCAATTGAACTGGTCGATCCAGGTGCACCAAGGGCTGGCCGGCCTGCTGGGCCTGCAGCGCGACTGGGAGCGGCTGCTGGCCGCAATGCCGCATGCCGGCTTCGAGCACGCTTTTGAAACGCACAGTGCCTACTTCAAGCACCTCAGTGTTGCGCCGCACAGTCTGCAGGTGCTGGCGCTCAGCGACGGCCAGCAGATCCGCGCGCTGTGCCCGCTGGAAACCGTGCGTGAGACCGTGCTGTTGGTGCCGGCAACCGTGTGGGGTCTGGCACCATCGCACCATGTCGGCATCTTTCTGGATTGGGTCTGCCCGGATGCTCAGGCGTGTGCGGCCCTGATGCCGCTGCTGCGCCGCCACCTGCAACGCGGCGGCGGGACGGCCTGGCTGGTCCACGACCGCGTGGTTCAGGGTTCAGTCATCGCCACCTGCCTGCAGGCACTGCCGGCGCAGATCTACCGGTTGCAGGCCAACGACGCACGCGACATGCTGGCCACCACGGCCAGCGCGGCAACGCTGGCGACGCAACTCTCGGCCAGCCACCGGCGCCGCATCGCAAGGGCGCGCAAGTACCTTGTGGACAACGGCAGCGTGCGCCTGCAGCAAGCCGATCAGCCGGTTGAGCTGGCAGCAGCCTTCGCGACCTTCATCGACGTGGAGGCGCGCGGTTGGAAGGGCGCTGCGGGTGCGCGCAGCGGCCTGCGTTTTCGCGACGATCAACGCGAGTTCTATCGCGAGCTGGTCACCGTCCGGGGCGCGCAGGGCCGCTGCAAGATCCACACGCTGTGGCTGGACGCGCAGTGCATCGGCGGGTTGATCGCCTTTCGCACCGGGCGTGAGTGGGCGGTGCTGAAAATCTGCTATGACGAGGCACACGCCAAGGGCGCTCCGGGCAATTTGCTGATCCAGGCGCTGCTCGAAAGCTGCTGCGACGACCCCCGCATCGACCGACTGAACCTGGTCAGCCACCGTGTATGGCACAGCAGCTGGCAGCCGCAGTGCGTGCCGGCGCAGCGGCTGGACCTCAGCCTGCATCGCCACGGGGCCGCGCTGTGGATGCGCCTGCTGGACGCACGGCGCTGCTACGGCCCGCGGCTCAAGCGCTGGCTGCAATTTCGGCCGCGGCCACCTGCATGAAGGCACCCATCCTTTGGCAGTTGCGGGCCCACGTCGGCCCTGCCGGGTTGCTTGCACTGGAGGCTGATTGGCGACGCCTGGCACTGTCTTGCAACGCGGGTCCGCACCAGGCCTTCGAGGCCCACAGCGCCTACTTCGCGCAGCTCAGCCGCGCCGAGGGCCGCTACACCTGCCTGGCCCTGAGCGACGGTGCATGCGTGCGGGCCATCTGCCCGCTGGAGGAGCAGACCTTTGTGCTGCTGGGCCGCCGGTTCGCCGCCATCGGTCTGCCCTGGCAGATGCTGGACCTGGGGCACGATTTGCTGTGCGGCGACGACGAGGCGCGCGCGGTGCTGCTGCCGATGCTGCTGCGCTGGTTGCGAGCGCAGCCCAGCCTGCCGCGCTGGTTGGTGCTGGACCGGCTGGCCGCCGACGCCCATGCCCTGCGCGCGCTGGCGGCGCTGCCGCGTTGGCGCTTCATCATTGAGAACCGCGAGCCCTCGGCTGTCTTCGATTGCCGCAGCGGCGTGCCGCTTTCGGAGCAGCGCTTCTCGTCCAAGTTCCGCTGGAACCTGCGCAACGGCGCCCGGCGGCTGCAGGCGCTGGGCAAGCCGCGCTACGCACGCCATGTCGATCCGGCCGCGCTGCAGCCCGCCTTCGAAGCCTTCATGGCCGTCGAAGCCTCGGGCTGGAAGAGCCAGGCCGACAGCGGCGGCGCGGTACGCGACCGCAGCGAGCAAAGGGCCTTCTACCAGGCGCTGGTCGGCAGCGCGGCAGCAGGGTCGGGCTTGGAAATCCACACGCTGCATTTGGGAGCGGTCTGCGTTGCTGCGGCCATGTGCCTGCGCAGCGGCCGCGAGCTGGCCATGCCAAAAATCGGCTGCGACGAGCGCTACGCCGCCTGCTCACCCGGCCATCTGCTCTTGCAGTGGACGCTGGCGCAATGCCGTGCCGACCCGGCCGTCGATAGTCTGAACTTGGTCAGCAACGCGGCCTGGCTGCGCAGCTGGCGGCCCGATGAGCGGCCCAACTACCGGGTGCTGATCGGCCTGCGCCAGCTGAGTGGGCCGCTGTGGACCGTCGGCCTGCGCTGTCTGCTGGCCGCCTGGCCGCTCGTCAAACGCGGGTTGCATCGCGTCCGCCACAGCCGGCCGGGCCAGTCCGAGGTCGCACCTTGAAGCCGGTGCTGAAACTGACTGCGGTGGCCACGCCGCAGGCCTGGGTCGAGCGGCTGAACGCCGGCGCTGACGAGGCCGGCCTGCAGCATGAATTCCTGGGCCACGAGTGGGCGCGCAACTACCTCGCAGGCTGGCCGGAGGGCGACTTCTTCATGGGCATGGCCTTGACGCCGACCGACAGCGCTTCAGGTCCGGCCTCCCTGGTGGCGCTGAGTCGGGGTCAGCGCAGCAGCCCGTGCTCGAGGTCGCACGCTTCCTTGGGCTTCAATGAATCGTCCAGCAAGGAGCTTGCCGACGTGACGCTGGAAGTCAACGGCCTGTTCGGTGCGGCCGGCATCGCCCTCGAGGACGCCCTGCCTGCGGTTCTGGCGCACCTGTACGCCATGCCGGAGTGGGACGAATTGCGCGTCAATGCCCTGAGCCTGGCGCAGGCAGCCGCCCTGCAGGCCCAGGCGCAGCACCTGGGCTTGTTGGCGCACGAGTTCAAGCGCAGCCTGACCTATTGGATCGACCTCGACCAGCTCAAGGCCCAGGCGCGGCCGGACTATTTGTCCTCGCGTTCGGCCAACACGCGCCAGCAACTGCGCCGCGCGCTCAAGGCGCTGAACGCAGCGCATGGCGACTTGCAGATCGAAGCCAGCGCCAGCCTGGCCCAGGCGCATGAATGGCTGGATCGCCTGGAGGCCCTGCACCGCCACCGCTGGAACTCACATGGCGAGAGCAAGGGCTTCGCCAAGCCGGCCTTCACGCGCTTTCACCATGAGTTGCTGGACGAGTTCCAAGCCACGGGGCGCATCGAGATCCTGCGCGCCAGCGCCGGCGGCCGCGACCTGGCCTACCTTTACAACCACGTGGCGCGGCGCCGCGTGTACTTCAGCATGAGCGGGGTCGAGCACCAGACCATGGCCGCTTTCAAACCCGGCCTGCTGGCGCATTGGCAGGCCATCGAGCACTACTGCGAAAGGGGCATGGCCATCTACGATCTCGGCGCCGGATCCAACCGCTACAAGGCCAGCCTGTGCACGCACCAGGACAGTCAGGTCGGCATGGTCGTGCGCCGCCCCTTGCTGAAGTTCAGGCTTGAAGACGTGGCGCGGCGGCTCAAGCGTCGTCTGGCGCTGTGGCGCCTGGACACCCCGCCGTGAACGGCCCGTCCGCAGAGGCTGCAGGGACCGCGGCTGAGCCGCGTGTCGCGGTGGTGATCCTCAACTGGAACGGCTGGCGCGACACCGTCACCGCCGTGCAGTCGGTGCGCGCCGCCAGCGGCCCGCCACCGTTGCTGCTGGTGGTGGACAACGGGTCTGGCGATGACTCCGAGGCCCATCTGCGCGCCTGGGACCCCGGGCTGCACATCGTGCAGACCGGCGCCAATCTGGGCTGGTCGGGCGGCAACAACTGCGGCATCCGCGCCGCACAGGCGGCCGGTTGCGAGCAGGTGCTGCTGCTCAACAGCGACACGCGCCTGCACCCGGACGCGCTGGGCCTGCTGGTGCAGGCCTTGCAGAGCCATCCGCAGGCGGCCTGCGCCGGCGCATTGGTTGTTGACGCCAGCGACATCGATCGTGTCGAATTCGGCGGCGCCCGCATCGACCCGCGCACCGCGATGCCGGTGCACCTGCATGGGCGCCGGGCCGCGCTGCACTTGCCGGCGCAGCCCGTGGCCTGCGCCACGGTCAAGGGCTGCGCGATGCTGCTCAGCGCCACCGGCCTGGCGCGCGTGGGACTGTTGGCCGAGGACTACTTTCTCAACTACGACGAAACCGACTGGTGCTGCCGCGCCCGGGCGCTGGGCCTGGACTGCCTGCTGGTGCCGCAGGCCGTGGTCGAGCACCGGGGCGCCGTCTCCTTCGGCGGCACCAGCGGACCGTTGTACCGCTACTTCATCACCCGCAACCGGCTGCTGTTTGCGAGGCGCCATCTCGGCCTGCGCGGCCGCATCTACGCCTGGCGTGGCGCACTGTGGGAACTGCGCCAGGCCCTGGCAGGCACGGCCACAGGTCTGTCACGTCAGGCGCGAGCCGGGGCGCGCATGCGCGTGGCGGCGGCCGTACTGCTGGCCGTGCTGGACCACCTGCGCCGGCGCTGGGGCGATTGCCCAGCGGTTGTGCGGCGCTGGAACGCCAAGCGCTGAAGTGGGTGGCTGGAGCTGGGTTCAGCCGCCGTTCAACCGCGCTTCATCCGTGCTTCATTCACGCAGACGGCGCCGCAGTCCGGCGTCAATGGCCATCTTGCGCAGCAGCGCGATCAAGTCGCGCTCAGCACCCGCAGGGCGGCCGCAGGCCATCCAGCACAGTGCCAACGCAGTCGCGTAGACCAGCATCCCGAGCGCCACGCCCAAGGTCAGGTCCACCAACGGCGTGCCGCCGCGCTGCCCCACGCTGCTGGCCCACAGCGCTGCGGCCATCAGCACGGCGGCAAGCAGGCTGCGCCAGATCGACGCCAGCAGGCGCCCCGTGTGGATGCCGAAATGGCGAAAGGCGACGACGACAAAGCTCACGTTCTCGACCACGATGGTCAGCGCATGCGCCAGCGCCGCGCCGACCAGGCCCAGCGGCCCGACCAGCGCCAGGGCGCCCAGCAGCCGCACCGTGGTCGACCCCAGCAGGATGGCGAAGCCCGGGCGCAGGATGCCGTGCGCCGAGAGCAGCGTGGCCGTGATCGTGCCCAGCACCAGGGCCGCGCCGACCACGCCCAGAATACGCATCACCGGCACGGCGGCCGTCCACTGCGGGCCCAGCGTCAACATCACGATGGGCCCGGCCAGCAGGCTGACCAGAACGCCGGCGGGCAGCGCCACCAGCAGCGCACCGGCCAGGATGCGCAAATAGGCCTGCGAGGTTTCGCCGCCCGACCGCACGGCGGCAGACAGGCTGGGAAAGCTGGCGCGGGCGATGGGCCCGGCCAATTCATGCGTGGGCAGCGTGGCCAACTCGGCGCCGACCAAGTAGACGCCGGCTTGCGGCAGCCCCAGCAGGCGGCCGACGACGAAGCCGTCGACGCGGTCGCGCACCATGACAACGACACCGGTGGCCCAGCTCAGCAGCGACAGCCGCGACAACTCATGCCAGTGCGCCAGGCTCAAGCGCGGGCGGTAGGGGTGCATGCGGTAGCCCATCAACGTGCCCAGCAGCAGGCTGGTGGCAATACCGGCCACCAGGGCCCAGTGGCTGCGGCTGTACCAGGCCACAGCCACTGTCACGGCGATGGCCAGCAGGCGCGGGGCCAGCAGCAGCTTGAATTCGCGGGCGAAGGCGAAATCGCGCCGGAATTCAACGGTGCCGATGTTGTCGAAGGCCGTGACCAGCGAGCACGCGGCCAGGGTCAGCAGCACCGGCCCCAGGCGCGGCTCGCTGAAGAAAGCCGCCATCGGCAACGCCAGCGCCGCCACCACGGCGCTGGTGGCCAGCCCACGCATCAGGTTGATGGTGAAGGCGGTGTCGTAGAGCGCGCGGGTGGCGTGGCGATGGCGGATCAGTGCGTCTTCCATGCCCAGCTGCGACAAGGCCAGGATGCCCTGCGAGAAACCCGTGGCAATGGCCACCAAGCCGAAGTCGCCCGGCACCAGCAGGCGCGCCAGCACCAAGGTGTTGGCCAGGCCGAGCACCCGCGTCAGCAGCCGCCAGCCGATGGCCCATCCCGCGCCGCGTGTGGTGTTGACGAGGATGTCGTCGCTCACGGGCGGCGCATCGGTGGGGGGAAGCGCGGGAAGCAAGTTGGCATGGCGGCGGACAGCTTAACGCCAGCCACGCCCAAGCTGCGTTCGACCGGCGAACGACGACGATGCTGGCGCATCGCAAGCGCGCGTACACAGGCCCCAAGGCCCTGGGCATGCTGCCTATCCCCGCTTTCACGGGGATAGGCAATGAATCCGGGCTAGGGGACTCCCCCGAGCCGGGTGCGCCGGGGCGCGGCCTAGCATCGGCCAGCCCGCAGCGCGCCCGCTGCGCGGCGGATGTTGGGAACACGCGCATGAAGCAGCTGTCAGGCCTGGACGCCACTTTCCTGTATTTGGAAACGCCCGAGATGCCCATGCACGTGGGCGCCTTGCATGTCTTCGAGTTGCCGGCCGGCTACAAGGGCAAGTTCATCACCGCGCTGCGCAAGCATGTGGCGCAGCGCCTGCCGGTGCTGATGCCGCTGCGCCGCAAACTGTGGTGGATGCCGCTGAACCTGGCCAACCCGGCCTGGGTCGACGCCGAGCCCGACCTGAAACAGCACATCGTCGAGGTCAAGCTGCCCGCCGGTTCTGGCATGGCCGAGTTGGAGGCCGCCGTGTCGCGGCTGCACCCGGTGCTGCTGGACCGCAAGAAGCCGCTGTGGAAGTTCCACGTCTTCGAAGGCCTGGCGCCTTCTGCCGGCGGCCGCAAGCGCGTGGCCATGTATTCACAGCTGCACCACGCGGCCGTCGATGGCCAGGCGGCCGTCGCACTGGCCAACGCGCTGCTGGACGTGACGCCCGAGCCGCGTGCGATCGAGATCGTGCCGTCCAAGCGGCCCAAGACCTTCCGCCTGGACATGACCGAGATGCTGCGTGGCGTGCTGGGCAACCAGGCGCAGAAAGTGGCTGAGATCGTCC
>JAYVBO010000455.1:0-2956 GCA_043750435.1 Betaproteobacteria bacterium
ATGCAAGACCTGCAGCCCGACGCCTACGCCGGCACGCCCAGCTTCCTGCGCATCTTGTTCGAGAAAGCCGCCGAAGCCGGCGTCGCCCTGCCCAGCCTGAGGCACGCTCTGGTCAGCGGTGAAGCCTTCCCGCCCGCGCTGCGCGACTGGCTGGCGGCGCGGGGCTTGCAGGCCTACCAGTGCTATGCGACGGCCGACGTCGGCCTGATCGCCTACGAAACAGCGGCGCGCGCCGGCCTGGTCGTCGATGAAGGCGCCATCGTCGAAATCGTGCGCCCCGGCACCGGCGACGTGCTGCCCGAAGGCGAGGTGGGCGAGCTGGTGGTCACCGTGTTGAATCCCGACTACCCGCTGCTGCGCTTCGGCACCGGCGACCTCAGCGCGGTGCTGCCCGGCCCCTGTCCCACCGGCCGCACGAATGCGCGCATCAAAGGCTGGCTGGGCCGCGCCGACCAAACGGCCAAAGTGCGCGGCATGTTCGTTCATCCGGCGCAGGTGGCCGAGGTGGTCAAGCGCCATCCCGAAATCAGCAAGGCCAGGCTGGTGGTCGAAGGCGAAATGGCCAACGACCGCATGACCTTGCAAATCGAATGCGCCCAGCCGCCCGAAGGCCTGGCGGCGGCGGTGGCGCAGTCGCTGCGCGACATCACCAAGTTGCGCGCCGAGGTGACGGTGGCTCTGCCCGGCAGCTTGCCCAACGACGGCAAAGTGATCGAAGACGCCCGGGCCATAGTCTGAATTTGATGTGTCCCCACATGGGCTGTGGCTAAGTAGTTTCCGTGTCGCGTCGGCAAGCTGCCGGCCTAGCATTCGCAAACTTGGGTTGTTCCCTTCGGAGTTTAGACATGCAGAAGTTTGTGATCACCGCTGCTGCGGCTCTGGTTTCCTCACTGGCTGTAGCCGCCTACCCGGACAAGCCGGTGACGCTGGTTGTGCCCTTCGCCGCTGGCGGCCCCACCGACAAAGTGGCGCGCGACCTGGCCGAAGTGCTGCGCAAGAACCTGAACAACCAGACCGTCATCATCGAAAACGTTGGCGGTGCCGGCGGCACGCTGGGCGCCGCCAGGGTGGCCAAGGCCGCCCCCGATGGCTACACGCTGCTGCTGCACCACGCGGGCCTGTCCACAGCACCCGCGCTGTACCGCAACCTGCCCTACAAGACGCTCGATGACTTCGAGTACCTGGGCATGGTCAACGACGTCCCGATGACGCTGATCGGCCGCCCCACGCTGCCGGCGGCCAATTTCGCTGAACTGCGCAAGTGGGTCGACGCCAACAAGGGCAAGATCAACCTGGCCAACGCCGGCCTGGGTGCTGCCTCGCACCTGTGCGGCCTGCTCTTCCAGCAAGCCATGGGCGTGGAAATGACCACCGTACCCTACAAGGGCACGGCACCGGCCATGACCGACCTGCTGGGCGGCCAGGTTGACCTGATGTGCGACCAAACGACCAACACCTCGTCGCAGATTGAAGGCGGCAAGGTCCGCGCCTACGGCGTGACCACGCTGAAGCCGCTGAGCAGCCCGGCGCTGGCCAAACTGCCGACGCTGGACTCGCAGGGCCTGAAGGGCTTCAACGTCACCATCTGGCACGGGCTGTACGCACCCAAGGGCACGCCCAAGGCGATCACCGAGACCATCAACACAGCCCTGCGTGCGGCCTTGAAGGACCCCGAGTTCATCAAGCGCGAAGAAGCGCTGGGCGCGGTGGTCATCACCGACGCACGGCTGAACCCTGTCGATCACAAGAAGTTTGTCGAGTCCGAGATCAACAAGTGGGGCCCGGCCATCAAGGCAGCCGGCCAGTACGCCGACTGAAGTCGCCCGACTGCGCCACCGAAGGCCGCCCGCGAGGCGGCCTTTTTTTGGACTTTAGGCGGTCAGCGTAACCCGGGCAAACTTGCGCTTGCCCACTTGCAGCACCACAGTGCCGGCCTCGACTTTCAGGCCCTTGTCGCTGATGACGACACCGTCGATGCGCACGCCGCCCTGCTCCACCATGCGCTGGCCTTCGCTGCTGCTGGGTACCAGGCTGGCGGCTTTCAGCAGTGCCGCGATGGCCATGGGGGCGCCGGTCACGGTCAGCTCGGGCATCTCGTCGGGGATGCCGCCTTGCGCGCGCTTGTTGAAATCCTGCTCGGCCGCCTCGGCCGCCGAAGCGCTATGGAAACGCGCGGTGATTTCCTTGGCCAACCGCACCTTGGCGTCCTTGGGGTTGCGCCCAGCGTCCACTTCGGCTTTCAACGCGGTGATCTCGGCCACGCCGCGAAAGCTCAGCAGCGTGTACCACTTCCACATCTGCACATCGCTGATCGACAGCACCTTGGCGAACATGGTGTTGGCCGGTTCGGTGATGGCCACGTAGTTGTTCTTGGACTTGGACATCTTCTCGACGCCGTCCAAGCCCTCCAGCAGCGGCATGGTCAGGATGCACTGCGGCTCTTGCCCGTATTCGCTTTGCAGCGCGCGGCCGACCAGCAGGTTGAACTTCTGGTCGGTGCCGCCCAGTTCCAGATCGCTTTTCAGCGCCACCGAGTCGTAACCCTGCATCAACGGGTAGAGCAGTTCATGTACCGAAATCGGCGTGTTCGACTGGAAGCGCTTGGTGAAGTCGTCGCGCTCCAGCATGCGCGCCACGGTGTACTTGGCGGCCAACTGGATCATGCCGCGCGCCCCCAGCGGATCGCTCCATTCGCTGTTGTAGCGGATCTCGGTTTTCGAAGGGTCCAGCACCAGACTGGCCTGGGCGTAGTAGGTCTTGGCGTTGGCCCCGATCTGCTCGCGGGTCAGCGGTGGTCGCGTGGCGTTGCGGCCTGAAGGGTCGCCGATCATCGACGTGAAGTCGCCAATGAGAAAGATCACCGTGTGCCCCAGGTCCTGCAACTGGCGCATCTTGTTCAGCACCACGGTGTGGCCGATGTGGATGTCGGGCGCCGTCGGGTCCAAACCCAGCTTGA
>JAYVBO010000456.1:0-2947 GCA_043750435.1 Betaproteobacteria bacterium
CCCCAACACGGCCCCCAGCCTGGCCGCCAACCCGGCCCTGCCCGAAGTGCCGGCCGGCATCCCTTCCGACCTGTTGACCCGCCGGCCCGACGTGCGCCAGGCCGAGTTGCAGTTGGTCGCCGCGAACGCCAACATCGCCGCCGCCCGTGCCGCCTTCTTCCCGAAGATCACGCTGACCGGCAGCCTGGGCAGCGTCAGCGGGGCGCTCAGCGGCCTGTTCAAGGCCGGCACCGGTGCCTGGAGCTTCGCGCCGCAACTGCTGCAGCCGCTGTTCGACGCCGGCCGCAACCAGGCCAATCTGGCCTACAGCGTGGCCGCGCGCGACATCACCGTGGCGCAGTACGAAAAGGCCATCCAGACGGCCTTCCGCGAAGTGGCCGATGCCCTGGCCGGCCGCGCCACGCTGCAAGACCAGCTGCGCGCCCAGACCGCGCTGGCGCAAGCCGAACAAGGCCGTCTGGACCTGACCGAACTGCGCTACCGCAACGGCGCCAGCAGTGCGCTGGAAGTGCTGGACGCGCAACGCTCGCTCTACGCCGCGCAACTGGCGCAGGTGCAGGTTCAAGCACAGGTGCAGCAGAACGCGGTGGCCCTGTACCGGGTGCTGGGTGGGGGCTGGACGGCCGACGGGCCCTGAAGCGCCAACCGGCCTTCAGCGCGTGCTGGCATGCCACGCACCCGCCGCGCCACGCAGGCGCTGCGACAGGTGCCGCGCCACGTTGCGGTGCAGATGGATGGCCACTTCGGGGTGCCTGGACCCGATCTCGTCCAGCGCGCGCTGCGTCAAGGCATGGACCACGGTGGGGGCGTCGGCCACCGCGCTGGCGGTGCGCCCGCCGCCGTCGAGCATGGCCGTCTCGCCCAGCATCATGCCGGGCGACACGCTCAGGTAGCGCTGCGTGCGGCCTTGCCGGTCGGGCGCGCTGAGGATGCTCACCGAGCCCCGGCCCACCACGTACAGCCGGTCGCCGGGGTCGCCCTCCGTGAACAGCGCCTCGCCGGCGGCCAAGTGGCACGGCTGCAGATACGCGGTGACGACGGCGGCTTGCGCGGCGTCCAAGCCTTCCAGCAGTGAAGACTGGGCCAATGGCACTTCGGCCATCGCCGCCACGTCGGCGTCGCCCAGCAGGCGATGTTCCGCCGCCTCGATGGCGCGGTCGGCATCCGGCCAGCACGCCAGATTCGGGGCGAAGCTGCGCAGGGTCAGCGCCGGCGGCGACCCCTCGGCCAGCCCCGCCAGCTTCACAACGATGCCGCGTTGGCCCGCGCGCAGCACCGCTTGCTGCAGGGCCAGCGCGCCCGACTCGTCGATGGCACCCACCCGGCGCAGGTCCAGCACCAGGCTGCGGCAATCGGCGCCCAGCGCGTCGGTTTCGTCCAGCAGCCGGTCGCCGCTGCCGAAGAACAGCGCGCCGTCCAGCTCGAACACCTGGATGCCGTCGCGCAGCGGGCGCAGGCGCGCCTCGACGGCCGCCGGATAGCTGCGCCGCGACGGCCGTTGCGTGGCGGTGTAGCGCTGATGGACCAACGATCGGTTCATGCGCAGCGCAAAGATCAGCAGCGACAGCAGCACACCCAGGCCGATGCCGGCCACCATGCCGCGCCCGATCAGCGTGGCGACGACCAGCACCACCACGCCCAAGCCCAGCAGCAGGTCGCGCGACCGGTCGCCAGCCCACCAGCTTCTCACCAGGTGCCCGGTCCACGGGTCGGCCAGCCCCCACGCCACTGTCAGCATCATGCCGGCCAGCGCCGCCAGCGGCAGCGCGGCCAGCAAGGGGCTACCCATCAGGAACAGCAAGCCCACCGCCACCGCACCCACCAGCGCGGCGATCCGCCCCTGGCCGCCGGCCTGCAAGCTGGCCAGGATGCGCACCCGCGTCAGCACCAGCGGCACGCCGCCGAACAGGCCGCCGACGAGATTGCCCAGGCCCAGCGCGATCAGTTCACGGTCGGGGTCGTGGCGGGTGTTGAGCAGTTGGTCCACGGCGCGGGCGTTGAGTGACGATTCCAGCCCGCCGATGGTGGCCAGCGCCAGTGCCGTCAAGCCCACCTGCACGGCATGTGTCTGCAGCAGATCCACGCCGGGCGAGCGCCACACAGGCCACAAGGACAACAACGGCGGTTGCCACGACCAGGCCGATGGCAGCGCGCCGACGGTGGCACCCAGTTCGGCCGGGCCGCCGGGCGCTGCCAGCAGCGCGTACACGGCCGTGCCGGCCACCAGCACCAGCAGCGTTGCGGGCAGGCGGGGCCAGCGGTGCCGACACAGCCAGATGGCCCCGGCCGTTGCCAAGCCCAGGGCCAAGGCCGCGGCATGGCCCTGCTGCACGGTTGCCAGGCTCAGCTTCGAGCCCAGCGGCTGGCCCAGCAGCAGCGGCAACTGCGACAGGGCGATCAACAGCGCGGCGCCGTTCATGAAGCCGGCCAGCACCGGCTGCGGTACGAGCACGCTCAGGCGGGCCCAGCCCAGCAGGCCGAAAGCCACCTGCAAGAGGCCGCTCATGAACACGGCCGCTGCGCACAGGCCGATCAAAGCGGGCAGACCGCCGGTGTGCGCCGGATCCAGCCGGGTGTCGGTCAGCAATTGCGCCACCAGACTGGCCATGGTCAGGGCGGTGGCCGAACTGGGGCCGGCTGCTGGCAGGCGCGTGCGGCTGAACAGCCCGTGCGCCAGGCTCCCCAGGCTGGCCGTGGCAAAGGCCGCCACCAAGGCCGCCTGCGGTGCCAATGCGCCCAGCGGCCAGAAGGCCAGCGTGCCCACGGTCAGCACCACCGGCACCACTGCCAGGGCGCCTATGCCCCCGGCCAGCGCCTCGCGGAACCGGCCCGGGCCGGTGCGACCTGCTTCGGAGTAGTGCATCGGCAGCCGGGTGGTTGGGGTGGCGCAGTGTCACCGATGACGCGGTGATTCCGGCGTCGGCCATGCCGCGCCGGCAGCGACAGC
>JAYVBO010000457.1:0-2947 GCA_043750435.1 Betaproteobacteria bacterium
AAACCCGGCGTCCGGGCAGTCTATGACCCCATCCGACCCCGCGTCCGCACCCAGCCCCGCATCGGGCAAAGCCCCCGCCCAGAACCCGCCGACACCGGCGTGGCTGCGGGTTTTGGGCCGTGCTGCAGCCTGGGGTGCGGGTTTGTTGGGTGCTGGGCTTGTGGCCCTGCTCTGTGTCATCGGCTTGGCGCTGGCCGTGGCCTACCCGAACCTGCCCGACATCAACAGCCTGACCGACTACCGGCCCAAGCTACCGCTGCGTGTCTACGCGTCCGACGGTGTCTTGCTGGGCGAATTTGGCGAAGAGCGGCGCAGCTTCGTGGCCATTGCGCAGATCCCGCAGGTGATGAAGGACGCGGTTTTGGCGGCCGAAGATGCGCGCTTCTACCAGCACGGGGGCGTGGACTACAAAGGCGTGTTGCGCGCCGCGCTGGAGAACCTGCGCGACGCCCGCAGCCAGGGCGCCAGCACCATCACCATGCAGGTGGCGCGCAACTTCTACCTGCCCACCGAGAAGACCTTCACGCGCAAGATCTACGAGATCTTGCTGGCGCTGAAGATTGAGAGCGTGCTCAGCAAGAACCAGATCCTTGAGCTCTACATGAACCAGATCTACCTGGGACAGCGGGCCAATGGCTTTGCGGCAGCGGCCGAGATCTATTTCGGCAAGAAGTTGGGTGAGTTGACAGTGGCCGAGGCCGCGATGTTGGCTGGCCTGCCCAAGGCGCCTTCGGCCTACAACCCCATCGTCAACCCCCGGCGGGCGACGATGCGGCAGCGCTACATCATCAACCGCATGTTCGAAACCGGCTTCATTACCGAAGTCCAGCAGGAAGCGGCGCTGGCCCAGCCCCTGACCTACCGCAGCCCGGAAGACAACCCGACGCACGCCGAGTTCGTCGCCGAAACGGCGAGACAGTTGGTCTACGCACGCTACGGCGACGAGGCCTACACGCGCGGCTTGAATGTCTACCTGACGGTGAAGTCCGACGACCAGCGGGTGGCCTACCGTGCCATGCGCAAGGGGTTGATGGACTTCGAACTGCGGCAGGTCTACCGCGGGCCCGAGGCCTATGTGGATCTGCCCGCCGACCCGACGCAACTGGACTCGCGCGTGGCCGAGGCTTTGGCCGAACACCCCGACAACGACGAGTTGCTGGCAGCCGTGGTGCTGGAGTCCAGCCCGCGCAAGGTGGTGGCCATGCTGCAGACGGGCGACACCATCACCGTCAGCGGCGAGGGCCTGCGGCCGGCGGCTTCGGGGCTGTCGGACAAAGCCGGGCCCAAGACCCAGGTGCGGCGGGGCGCCGTGGTGCGGATATACCGCAACCCCGGCAACGCCAAGGGCGAGTGGGCGCTGACCCAATTGCCTGAAGTTGAGGGCGCGCTGGTGGCGATGGACCCGCGCACCGGCGCCTTGCGCGCGCTGGTCGGTGGTTTTGATTTCGGCAAGAACAAGTTCAACCATGTGACGCAGGCCTGGCGCCAGCCCGGCTCCAGCTTCAAGCCTTTCATCTATTCCGCGGCGCTTGAAAGGGGCTTCACGGCGGCCACGGTGGTGAACGACGCGCCGCTGTTCTTCGACGCCGGCACCACTGGCAGCCAGCCTTGGGAGCCGAAGAATTACGACGGCAAGTTTGACGGCCCCATGCCGCTGCAGGCAGCGCTGGCCAAGTCCAAGAACATGGTCTCCATCCGTGTGTTGCGCGGAACGGGCGTCGACTTCGCGCAGGAATGGATACAGCACTTCGGCTTCGAGGCCAACAAGCACCCGGCCTACTTGACCATGGCGCTGGGTGCCGGCTCGGTCACACCGATGCAGATGGTCACCGCCTACAGCGTCTTCGCCAATGGCGGCTACAAGGTGCCGCCGGTGCTGATCCAGCGTGTCACCGACCAGAAGGGCAAGGTGCTGTTGCAGGCCAAATTGCCGGTGCTGGACGAGGCCTTGCGCACGCTGCCCGCGCGCAACGCTTTCGTGATGGGCACGCTGCTGCAGGAAGTGGCGCGCTCCGGCACGGCGGCCAAGGCCCAGGCGCAGCTGAAGCGCCCCGACATCTACGGCAAGACCGGCACCACCAACGATTCAATGGACGCCTGGTTCGCCGGCTTCCAGCCCACCCTGGCGGCCGTGGTCTGGATAGGCTACGACACGCCGCGCAAGCTGGGCGACCGCGAGACCGGTGGCGGCCTGGCGCTGCCGATCTGGATCGAACTGATGCAGCATGCCTTGAAGGGCGTGCCGGTGCAGGAGCTGACGCCGCCTGAGGGCGTGGTCCAGGCCAACGGCTACTGGATGTTCGACGAGTTCGCAGGCGGCGGCGGCATCACCAGCGTCGGTCTGGAAGACAAGTTGCCCGACCCGGTCAGCACCGAAGAGCGCAAGGGCATCCTCGACCTGTTCAAGCGCTGAATCAGAACTGGCGCTCAGAACTTCAGTGTTACCCGGCCCTGGCTGCTGGCATGCCGCGACAAGGCTTCGATGAATTCGCTGCCGTCACGCGTGTTCACCCAGTGGCCCCCGGCCCAGCGGTAGTGAAAGCCGCCGGCCTTGGCGGCCAGCCAGACTTCTTGCAGCGGCGGCTGGGTGTTGACGATGATCTTGCTGCCATCGGGGAAGGCCAGTTCCAGCAGGCCGCCGGTTCGGTGGGTGTCGATGTCGATGACATCGTCTTGCAGCCAACGGTCGGCCGCGCTTTCGATGCGGGCCAGCAGGACGCTGGTTTCCTGCTGGTACTGGGTGTCGCTCAAAACTGGGGTCGCTGGGGCCGTACTCATAGAATCCGCCGGATGCAAGTTGCTTCGAAAAACAGTTTAGTCCGTCGCCCGACGATCCCCGTGACCGTTGCACTGACCGTGCTGGTCACAGCGCTGCTGGGTGCCTGCGGCCAGAAGGGGCCCTTGCGGCTGCCGCCCGACGTTTCGGCTGTGCCGCAGGCTGCTGCCA
>JAYVBO010000458.1:0-6857 GCA_043750435.1 Betaproteobacteria bacterium
CGACTTCGACAGCATGACGACCGACGAATGGCGCGCCGCGCAAGCGTTGCTGCGCCGCATGACGCCGCTGTTCGAAGCCCTGCGCACACGGCGCAGCGAACGCGCGCCGCGCCCCGGCCGCCCCGACGGCCGCGCCACCCTGCAAGCACTGGCGCGCAGCGGTGGCGATCTGTGGCAAATGCGCTGGCAGCGCCCGCGCAGCCGGCCCGCGCCGCTGGTGGTGCTGGCCGACATCTCGGGTTCCATGCGCCGCTACAGCCGCATGCTGCTGCACTTCACGCACGCGCTGGCGACGGGCGCGGGCGGGGCTGACGCGCGCGTCGAGACCTTTGTTTTCGGCACGCGGCTGACCCGCACCACGCGCGCCCTGCGCCAGCGCGACCCCGACACGGCCGTGGCCCAGGTGGTGCGCGACGTGGCCGACTGGTCGGGCGGCACGCGCATCACCGCCTGCCTGCGCGACTTCAATCAACACTGGGCCCGCCGCGTGCTGAGCGGCCGCGCCACCGTGCTGCTGATCAGCGACGGCCTGGAACACGGCACGCCCGACGACCCGCGCTGTGTAGGCCTGGCCTTCGAAATGGAACGGCTGCACAAGAGCTGCCGCAAGCTGGTCTGGCTGAACCCGCTGTTGCGCTTTGACGGCTTTCAGCCGCGCGCGGCGGGCATCAAGGCCATGCTGCCGAACACCGACTTGTTTCTGCCGGCGCACAACCTGCAGAGCTTGGAGGCACTGGGGCGGGTGTTGGGTGGCCACACCGAAGCAGCCGCGCGCCGCTACGGCTGAGCGCTACTTCAGCACCGTCGCCGGGTCAACATACACAAAGCCTGGCGTGTGGCGCAGCAAATGCCGCAGCCAGAAATTGTGCCCGGCCCCGTAGAGCACCAGGATGCGGTCGCCGGGCTGGGCCACGGTCTGCAGCTTGGTGAAGATCTTGACGTTGCGCAGGTACCAGGCGGCGTTCAGTTCGGCACCCGGTTGTTCTTTCGCGTCGCCCACGGCCAGCAGCGGGTAGTAGTAACCGGCCATCTCGGCCACGTCGTAGCCGGGTGTGTTCACCATCAACAGCATCTGGCGCACGGTCTTGGTTTTCTGGCCCTGCTCCATCTGCCGCGCCAGGCGCTGGCCCAGGGCCAGTCCGCCGGCCAGCTTGTCGCTTTGCTGGTGGGCCTGCACGTAGGCCTGCACCTGGTCATAGGGAAAGTAGTCGATGGTCTTGGACTGCTCATCGATGCCGTAAACCGCCAAGTGGCCCAGTTGATGCGCCAGGCGGAAGCCGATCTGGTCGATCTCGTTGGGCTCTTTCAGCAAGACCTCGGGCGTGTAGCGTTGGTAGCTGCTGAGCGCCAGGCCGGGCAGGTCGCCCTGCATCTCAACGGCGATCTTGTTCGGCTTGAAGCGGGCCAGGCGCTGCGCCACATCGGCCAATTCACGCTGGCGCTGCGGGGTCAGCACGCTATCGATCTTGACGTTGTTGGCGTCCAGGCCCGGGTTGGCCATGTGGTAGGCGCCCAGCAGCAAAACCCGCACAGGTTCGGCGGCCGGCTTGCCTGTTGCATCGGCAGCAAAAGCAGCGCCTGCCACGATCAGGCTGCAGGCGACCGCCCAGGCTTGAAGCCTGTTCATGCCAACGCCTCGCGCACGAAGTCCAGCCTGTCCTGGCCGAAGAACATCGCCTCGCCGACGAAGCAGCTGGGGGCGCCGAAAACGCCGCGGGCCACGGCCTCTTCGGTGGTGGCCACCAGCGCGGCCTTGACTTCGGGGTCGGCGGCCAACGCGACGAAAGCTTCGGGCTCGAAGCCGGCGGCGGCCAGCGTGGCAGCCAGCACGGCCGGGTCGCCCAGGTTTTGCCGCTGCTGCCACAGCGCGGCGAAGACAGCGTCGCAATAGGCCGTCAGGCGTTCGGGCTGGCGCAGCTGCAGGCCGGTCGCCCCGCGCATCAGGGTCAGTGTGTTGATGGGGAAAGCCGGGTTGAACGCAAACATCACACCATAGCGCTCGGCCCAGCGCGGCAGGTCACTCATCATCCAGCGGCCCTTGGCCGGCACGGTCACCGGGCTGGCGTTGCCCGTGGCCTTGAACACACCGCCCAGCAGCATGGGCCGCAGCCGCAAGGTGCAGCCGGTCTCGGCCACGATCTTGGGCAGTTGCGTGTAGGCCAGGAAGCTGGCCGGGCTGCCGAAGTCAAAGAAGAATTCCAGCGTCTTGCTCATGGGGGGTCTCCGGTCACCAGTTTTCCATCCACGGCCGCAGGTCCAGCTCGTGGGTCCAGGCGCTGCGCGGCTGCTGGTGCAACTGCCAATACGCTTCGGCGATGGCCTCGGGGTCGAGGATGCCGCCCTGCGCTTTCAGCGCATAGCGCTCGGGGAAATTGCTGGCAATGAATTCGGTGTCGATGGCGCCATCGATCACCGTGTGCGCCACGTGGATGCCCTGCGGCCCCAGTTCGCGCGCCATGCTTTGCGCCAGCGCGCGCAGCGCGAACTTGGCACCGGCGAAAGCGCTGAAGCCCGAACTGCCGCGCAGGCTGGCCGTGGCGCCAGTGAAGAGGATGGTGCCGTGGCCGCGCGGACGCATCACGCGCGCCGCCTCGCGCCCAACCAGGAAGCCGGCCAGCGCGGCCATTTCCCAGACCTTGCGGTAGACCCGTTCGGTGGTCTCGGTGATGCTGAAACGCACGTTGGCGCCGATGTTGAACACCAGCACTTCGATGGGCCCGATCTCGGCCTCGATCTTGGCGAACAGGGCCAGCACCTCGGCCTCATTGCGCGCGTCGGAAGCAAAGCCGTGAGCCTGCCCGCCTTCGGCCTGGATGCGTTCGACCAGCGGCAGCAGTTTGTCGGCCGTGCGCCGGGTGACGCAGGCCGTGTAGCCGCCGCGCGCGAAGCGCCGCGCAATGGCGCCGCCGGTGGCGTCGCCCGCGCCGATGACCAGCGCGACCTTGGCGTTCATGCTGCCGGCAGGCGGTTCAGCGCGCGCCACACAGTCTCGGCGGTCAGCGGCATGTGGATCTTCTCGGCCTCACGGCCCAGGCCGGAACCGTCGAAACCATGCGCCAGCGCATCGACCACCGCGTTCACCGTCGCCGGGGTTGCGCCGATCGTGCCCAGCTCGCCCACGCCCTTCACGCCCAGGCCGTTGGTCAAGCAGGGGATGCTGGTGTCGAAGGCCGTCTTGAAGCCACGGAAGCCGTCCACGCGCGGCAAGGCGTAGTCCATGTAGCTGGCGCTCAGCAACTGGCCTTCGGCGTCATAGGCCACGGCTTCGCACAGGGCCTGGCCGATGCCCTGCACCGCGCCGCCTTCGACCTGGCCTTTGACGATGACCGGGCTGACCACGCGGCCAATGTCGCTGACGCTGGCGTAGGCCACGATTTCGACCGTGCCGGTGGCCGGGTCCACTTCCACCTCGCAGCAGTGGGCGGCGTTGGGCCAGCTGGGGGCGCTGGCCTTGGCTTCGCCGTCGGCGGTGATCACCGCGCCGGCCTGGCGCTGCGCCAGTTCAAACAAGCCGATGCCCAGGTCGGTGCCGGCGACCGTGAAGCGGCCTTCCCGGTATTCGATGTCGGCGACCGACGCTTCCAGCGCTTCAGCGGCCAGGTCCTGGGCCTTGGCGATGGTGTTGTTGGACGCCACGGCCACCGCCGCGCCGCCGGTGAACAGCGAACGGCTGCCCGCGCTGCCGAAGCCGTTGGCGCGGTCGGTGTCGCCCTGCAGCACGCGGATGCGATCCGGCGCCACGCCGAACACGTCCACCGCCAGCTGCACATAGCTGGTGACGATGCCCTGGCCCATGGGCATGGTGGCCGAGGTCAGTTCGATGAAACCGTCGGCCGTCACGCGCACCTGCACTTGCTCTTCCAAGGCCATGCCACCGGTCCATTCCAGGAAGGTGGCCAGACCGCGGCCGCGCAGCTTGCCGCGCGCTTGCGATTCCGCGCGGCGGGCGTCGAAGCCGTCGTAGTCGGCCAGGGTCTGGCACTGCGCCAGCAGGCTGGCGAACTGGCCGCTGTCATAGGTCTGGCCCATGGCGTTGCGGTAGGGCATTTGATCGGGCCGGATCATGTTGCGGCGGCGCAGTTCGGCCGCGTCCATCTGCATCTCGCGTGCGGCGGCGTCGAACAAACGTTCGATGACGTAGATGGCCTCGGGCCGGCCGGCGCCGCGGTAGGCGCCGGTGGCGGCGGTGTTCGTCAGCACCGCGCTGATCTGCAGGTCGATGGCCGGGATGTCGTAGACGCTGGTCAGGACCCAAGGGCCGATCAGCAGCTGGATGGCCACACCGGCACCGGTGACGTAGCAGCCCACATTGGCCAGTGAACGCAGGCGAACGGCCAGCACTTTGCCGTCGGCGGCCAGCGCCATTTCGGCATGGCTGAGCAGGTCGCGGCCGTGCACGGCGGTCAGGAAATCTTCCAGTCTGTCGGCCTGCCACTTCACCGGCAGCTTCAGTTGCTGCGCGGCGAAAGCCACGGCGACGTCTTCCGGGTAGGCGCCGGTTTTCATGCCGAAGCCGCCGCCCACATCGCCCACCACCACGCGCACCTGCTCCAGGCTCAGGCCGGGCAGGCAGTGGGCCAGCGTGGCACGCTGGCCGGTGGGCATCTGGGTGGACAGGCGCATGGTCAATCGGCCTTCGTCCAGGTAGGCCAGCACCGAGCGCGGTTCGATGGTGCTGGGCGCCAGGCGCTGGTTCACCAGGTCCAGCGTCACACGGTGCGCGGCCGCCGCGAAGGCCGCGACCACCACGTCGGGCTGGCCGTGGCGCATTTCAGCCAGCACATTGCCAGGGGCCTCGGGACTGACCTGGGGCGCGCCGGGTGCGACGGCGTCGGTGGCGTTGCTGACGGCTGGCAGCGCGTCAATTTCAACCACCACCGCATCGGCCGCCGCCCGCGCGCCATCACGCGTGGTGGCCACCACGGCGACGATGGCCTCGCCCACGAAGCGCACGAAGTCCACCGCCAGCGCACGCTTGATGGGCGGGCTCATGGGCTTGCCGTCGGCACGCTTGAAGCCGGCTGCAGCGGGTATGGGCAGCACGCCGGCCGCTTCCAGATCGGCACCGGTGTAGACGCCCAGCACGCCGGGCATGGCGGTGGCGCCTGCGGTGTCGATGCTGACGATGCGGCCGTGCGCGCTGGTCGAACGCACGAAGCGCATGTAGACGGCGCCGGCGGGCGTCACGTCGTCGGTGTAGCGGCCCAGGCCTTGCACCAGCGCCGGGTCTTCGACGCGGCGCACCGCCTGGCCGCTGCCGAAGCGCGCCGCCATGCCGGCGTTCGCCGACTTCGCGAGATCAGCGGGCGCGTTCATGCGGCTTCCTTGGCCATGACGGTGGCGGCTTGCTGCACGGCCGCCACGATGTTGACGTAGCCCGTGCAGCGGCACAGGTTGCCTTCCAGCGCATCCACCACTTCGGCCTCGGTCGGGCGCGGGTTGTGCTGCAGCAAGCCGGTGGCCGCCATCATCATCCCGGGCGTGCAGAAACCGCATTGCAGGCCGTGGCAGGCGATGAAAGCTTCTTGCACCGGGTGCAGCGTGCCGTCGGCCTTGGCCAGCCCTTCAACCGTCGTCACGCTGCGGCCCTGGGCCTGCAGCGCCAGCACGCTGCAGCTCTTCACGGCCAGGCCGTCCAGCAGCACGGTGCAGGCGCCGCATTGCGCGGTGTCGCAGCCCTGGTGGGTGCCGGTCAGGCCCAGCGTGCCGCGCAGCAAGTCGATGAGCAAGGTGTTGGGTTCGGCAGCGGTCGCGGTGGCGCGGCCGTTGAGCGTGAAGGCGATAGGGGACATGGGTGACGACCTCGGTCAGATGACAGATCAAACAGCGCAGCTGCGAAAGCCGCAAAACATCGTATCTTGCATGGGCGGCGCGTAGCGGCGGGCTTGCGGATAGGCCCGCCGCAGCCGGGTGACAAACGAGGCGCCGCGCAGCACGCCCAGCGTGGGGGCTGCGGGCGGCGGCGCGTCGAGGCAGCCGGGTGGCGTGGCGCCGGCGCCGGGCCAGGCGCGGGCACTGCCGGCCACCCATTCGAAAACATCGCCCCACAGAAAACCGCTCCGCGCACCGGCTGCGGCGGCCAGTTCCCATTCGGGTTCGGTGGGCAGGCGCCGGCCGGCCCAGCGGCACCAGGCTTCGGCTTCATATCGGCTGAGGTGCAGGGCCGGCTGGCCGGCTGCGGCGCGGGCCAGCGCGGCCCGGGCACCATGCCCGCGCTGCACCAGCACGGCGCCGTGGAATTGCTCGACCTGGCCGGGCGCGCGCCGGCCCTGCGCCTGCACCCAGGCCCAGCCGGGCTCGGACCACCACTCGCGCCTGTCGTAGCCGCCGTCTTCGGCAAACTCCACATAGCGCGCCCAGTTCACGGCCTGCGCGTCGATCTCGAATTCCGGCACCGCCACTTCATGTGCCCAGCGCTGGTTGTGCGGCACCAGGCCGCCCGCCTGCGCGCTGCCCAGCGGCCAGCGCTGCGCCGGCAACCACAGCGCCGGGCGCTCGGCGCGGGCCGGCGGCGCGCCTGCGTGCAGGCGTTCAGCCAGCGCTTCACCCAGACGGTCTTCGTGCAATAAAGCCTGTCGGTAGAAGTGCAGCGCCGCGTCGTTCTCGGCCTGCGCCGGCATGGCGGCCAGCAGGTCCAGGGTGGTCTCCAGCGTTTCGGCCAGATAGCCGCGCAGCGCCTCGGGCGTGGGCGGCTCGCCGACGTTCGCCGCCCAGCCATCGGCGCGCGGTTCGATGCCAGCCAGACGCGGCGCGCTGGGATCACAGACCTCGCCACGCTGGCGCTGCACATGGCGGCAGATCCAGTGGTCGGCGTACCAGCCCGCCTGCACCGCCAGGCGCAAGGCCGGCGGTGATTC
>JAYVBO010000459.1:0-2938 GCA_043750435.1 Betaproteobacteria bacterium
CCCAGCGTCCCATCTTCGACATCGCAGCCGACGTGCCCGACTTCGATCTGGCGGCCGGCGACTACTGGCTGACCTGGTCGCTGAGCGCTTCGAACGCCAACGCCATCTTCGTGCCCAGCCTCACGGCACTAGCGGCTGACAACGGCCAGCAGGCAACGACAGCCAGTGCAGGCCAGTTCTTCACTTTGCACGACGGCGGGTCCAACCGCACTGTGGACTTGCCCTTCCAGATCAACGGCATGGCGCTGCCCGGCACGGTGCCCGAGCCCGGCAGCCTGGCGCTGGTCGGCCTGGCCGGCTTCGCGCTGCTCGCCTGCCGCCGCCGCGCCTGAGAGCCTGGCCTTCAGCCAGCCAGCCAGCCCGCACCGCTGGCTGGCTGGCTGCAGCCTCCGGGCTAGGCTTGTTGCAGCAAGGCCGCCAGCGCGGCGCGCTGCACCTTGCCCAGCGTTGTCTTGGGCAGCGCCGGCAACAGCACCACGCGCTGCGGATGCTTGAAGCGCGCCAACGGGCCGTCCAGCAAAGCCAGCAACTCGGCGGCGTCCACAGCCCGCCCGGGGCGCAGCACCACAGCCAGCACCGGCACTTCGCCCCAGCGCGCGTCGGGCACGCCGGCCACTGCGCAGTCCAGCACCGCCGGGTGCTGCGCAATGAGGTTTTCGATCTCGGCCGGGTGGATGTTTTCGCCGCCCGAAATGATCAGCTCTTTGCTGCGCCCCACCACTTCCAGCAGGCCGTCGGCATGTTGCACGGCCAGGTCGCCGGTGTGGAACCAGCCCTGGGTGTCGAAGCTGGGCTCGGCGCTGCGGTGGTAGCCGCGCATCAGGTTGGGGGCCTTCAGCCAGATCTCGCCATTCGCTGCCAGGCGCAGTTGCACGCCCATGGCCGGGCGGCCCGCCATGCCCGGGTGGGCCAGGGCTTCGGCTGGGCGCAACACCACCGACACCGGCCCTGTTTCGGTGGCGCCGTAGACCTGCGCCACCGGCAGGCCGCGCGCATGGAAAGCGGCGATCAGCGCGCGCGGCACGATCTGCGAACCGCTGGCCACGAATTGCAATGAAGACAGATCGGCCGCAGCCCAGCGCGGGTGTTCGAGCAGCGCCCGCATCACCGCCGGCACCAGCAGCGTGGTCGTCGGCCTCCAGCTTTCGACGGCGTCGAACCAGGCGCCGGGCTCGAAGCGCGGCTGCAGGTTGACGGCGCCGCCGGCGGCCAATGCCGGCAGCGTCTGGATGCACAAGCCGCCCACATGGAACAGCGGCAACACCGCCAGCACCCGGCTGCGCGCGTCCAGGCCCTGCGCCGCAATGGCCGCCACCGCATTGGCCTGCAGGCCGGCGCGGGTGTGCATCGCGCCTTTGGGCTGGCCGGTGGTGCCCGAGGTGTAGACCAGCAGCAGGTCATCGGCCAACACGTCGGGCGCGGGGCCGGCGGCCCAGTGGGCGGCGGCGTACACCGCTTGCGCCAACTGGGCCATTTCGGGGGTGCCCAGCAGGTGGCTGGCGCCGGCGTGGCTGACGATCTGCGCCAGCTCGGCCGCCGTCAGCCGGGTGTTCAGCGGCAGCAGCACCGCGCCGAGGCGCTCGCAGGCCACCAGCGTGGCCAGCAGGTCCCAGCTGTTGTGGCCCAGCCAGGCCACGATGCAACCACGCTGCACGCCGTCGGCCTGCAGGTGCTGCAACGCGGCGGTGGAGAGGGCGGAGGGAACGAGGCGGTCAAACATGGAACCGGCGGGCTGCTTACTCGATGACTTCGTCGCGTTCGCCCGATTCGTAGAGGCAGTCGCGCCCCAGGCGGTCCATGCAGATCTCAGCGGTCCACGGCAGCATCAGGCTGCCGCAGCGGCTGTCCCGATACAGGCGCTCCAGCGGCAGGCTTTTGAGCATGCTCTGCCCTCCGCAGGTGCGGATCGCCTTGGCCGCCAGCGCGTTGGCGTTCTCCATGATGGTGAAGTGCGCCGCGAACAGGCGCATGCGCGCGTCCTTGTCGGGGTCGACCTGGGCGTCGCGCGCGTTCTGCAAAAAGAGCGCGCGCGTCTGCTCCAGCTGGATGCGCATCTCGGCCACAGCCATCTGCTTGGTCGGGTACATGCGCCGCTTCACCGGCGGCATGCCGGGCACTTCGGCGCGCAGATAGGCCGCCGTGAAGTCGTAGGCCGCCTGGGCGATGCCCATGTAGGTGGGCGACAGCGTGGCAAACATATGCGGGTAGCGTGCCGCCGCCTGCCAGTACAGGCCTTCGGGCATCAGCCGCGCGTTGTGCGGCACGAAGACGTCTTGCAGCAGCAAGGTGCGGCTGACCGTGCCGCGCATGCCCAGCGGGTTCCAGTCGCCCACCACGCTGACGCCCGGCGCGTCGGCCGGCACCACGAGGTAGAGCGAATCGCGTTGCGTGGCGCCCGGTTTGTCCAGCGTACACAGTACGCCGTAGTAGTCGGCGGCGCCGGCCAGCGATGCAAAAATCTTCTTGCCGTTGATGACATAACCGCCGTCCACGGCCAGCGCCAGCGTGCCCCAGGGCGCCTTGCCGGCGGCCGCCGCTCCACCTTCGGAAAAGGGCTGCGAATAGACCTTGCCCTGGCCGACGATGCGTTCGAAATGAACGGCGCGGTGGGCGGCGTGGTCGGCGCGCTGCTCGGGCGTCATGTCCAACGCGTCGGCGATGAAACCGGCCCACATGCAGCTGCTGACGTGCATGTTGAAGCTGAGCGCCGTGGCGCCGCAGTGGCGGCCGATTTCAGCGGCCACCATCACGTAGGTGGTGAAGTCGGCCCCCAGGCCGCCATATTCGCGCGGCACGCAGATGCCCAGCAGGCCGGCGTCGCGCAGGTCGGCGTAGTTGTCGAAAGGGAAGGTGGCGTCGCGGTCGTGCTGCGCGGCGCGCGGGGCGAACTGGTCGCGGCCCAGTTGCGCGGCCAGCGCGATCAGCTCGCGCTGCTGCG
>JAYVBO010000460.1:0-2931 GCA_043750435.1 Betaproteobacteria bacterium
TTGCGCAATTCGCGGATGTTGCCCGGCCAGCTGTGCGCCTGCAGGCGGGCCATCGCGGCGGGTTCCACCGTCAAGCGGTGCTTGGCGCTGGCGCCCCGCTGCAAGAAGGAATCGACCAGCATCGGGATGTCGGCCACCCGTTCGCGCAGCGGCGGCAGGTGGATGGGAAAGGCGCTGATGCGGTAGTACAGGTCTTGCCGGAAACGGCCGTCGGCCACCATCTGCTGCAGCGGCTTGTGGGTGGCCGCCACCAGGCGGAAATCGGCCTGCTGGGTCTCGATGCTGCCGACCCGGCGGAAGGTGCCCGACTCGATCAGGCGCAGCAGCTTGACCTGCATCGACAAGGGCACGTCGCCCATTTCGTCCAGAAACAGCGTGCCGCCCTTGGCCGTTTCAACCAGCCCCGGCTTGCGCGCGTTGGCGCCGGTGAAGGCGCCTTTCTCATAGCCGAAGAGTTCGCTTTCGAACAGGGTTTCGGTCAGGCCCGAACAGTCCACCACCACGAAGGGTCCGCTGGCGCGCGGGCTGGCTTCATGCACGGCGCGGGCGAACAATTCCTTGCCCGTGCCCGACTCGCCCAGCAGCAGCACCGGCAGCATCGAAGGCGCCACGCGCTGCACCGCCGACAGGACCGCGTTGAAGGCCGGTGCGCTGCCCACCAGGCCGTCGGCACTGGCGTGCGCCGAGGCGTTGCGCACGGTGGTCAGGCGTTCGACATAGGCCACCACTTCGCGCTGCGCGTCCAGGATGGGCCGCAGTTCCACGTCCACGTGCTCGGGCCCGCGCGGTGTGTGGTGGATGTGCAGCACGCGGTCGGGGCCCTTCAGCTCGAAGGCCTTCTTCATCGGGCAGTGCTCGCCGGCCTGGTCGCAGGGCACGTCGTAGTGGTGCGATACGCGAAAGCACTTGTGGCCGAGGTAGGGCTTTTCGGCGGTGCCGAACTGCCGCTGGTAGGCGGTGTTGGCGGCCAGGATGTTGTAGTCGGGGTCGAGCACGATCATCGGCTGCGACTCATGCTCGAGGAAGGAAATCAGCGCCTGCACCTGCGGCGCCGAGCGCAGGGCGCCCGGCGTCAGGGCGGCCGGGGGCACGAGACGGGCGGGCGGTGTCTGGGGCATGTTGGCGTGGTGGCGTGCTGGGGTGACGCGGATTGTGGCGCGCACTGCCAACACTGCCAAATTACCGCGCAACGCTGCCAGATTCGCTGCCACCGCCCGGGCATCCGGCGGCCGGCCCGGCGCGTTCATTCGGAAAACTGGCCAAAAATCAAGGACTTGCGGCCCGTCGTCGGCCCACTGCCGGGTTGGCACGCGTCTTGAGTGCAGTGGGGTGGGTGACAGCCTTTGCGCTGCCGCTCCACACCCACACAGCAGGAGACTGAACATGAAGACGAACGAAGGCACCCTGGACCGCGCGCTGCGCGTCGTCGCCGGCCTGGTCCTCATCGGCCTGGCCG
The DNA here is from genome assembly GCA_043750435.1 of Betaproteobacteria bacterium. Lineage (GTDB taxonomy): Bacteria > Pseudomonadota > Gammaproteobacteria > Burkholderiales > Burkholderiaceae_C > Rubrivivax. The sequence continues at coordinate 1,457 of JAYVBO010000460.1, forward strand.
CCACTGGCAGCGTCGGCGCCTGGGGTTATATCGGCATCGTGCCGCTGCTGACCGGCGCCGTGGGCATGTGCCCGCTGTATGCCATCCTGGGCATCAACACCTGCCCGATGAAGAACCGCTGATCCGCCATGCAAGCCCGCAGCGCCCTGCAGGTCGAAGGCTTTTTCGACCCCGCCACCTGGACGGTCAGCTACATCGTCCTCGACAAGAACACCCAGCAATGCGCGCTCATCGACAGCGTGCTGGACTACGACCCCAAGTCGGGGCGTACCGCACACGCCAGCGCCGACCGTCTGGTGGCCCGCGTGCGGGAACTGGGTGCCAGCGTGCAATGGATACTGGAAACCCATGTCCACGCCGACCACCTGTCGGCCGCACCCTACCTGAAGCAGCAACTCGGCGGCCAGTTGGGCATCGGCCAGCACATCACCGCCGTGCAGGCGGTGTTCGGCCAGCTCTTCAATGCCGGCTCTGAATTCGCCCGCGACGGCCGGCAGTTCGACCACCTGTTTGCCGACGGCGAGACCTTCAGCATCGGCAGCCTGGCCGCCCGCGCGATGCACACGCCCGGCCACACGCCAGCCTGCATGAGCTATGTGGTGGGTGACGACCACCTGAGCGCCGCCTTCGTCGGTGACACGCTCTTCATGCCCGACTACGGCACTGCCCGTTGCGACTTCCCCGGCGGTGACGCGCGCACGCTGTTCCGCAGCATCAACAAGGTGCTGAGCCTGCCGCCGCAAACGCTGCTGTACATGTGCCACGACTACCAGCCGGGCGGCCGCGAAGTGCAGTTCGTCAGCAGCGTAGCCGACGAGCGCGAACACAACGTGCATGTGCGCAACGGCATCAGCGAAGAGGAATTCGTGGCCATGCGACGGGCCCGTGACGCGACGCTGGACATGCCCACGCTGATCCTGTCGGCGGTGCGGATCAATGCATGGGCATCCACACCCTGAGCACCGAGTTGTCGGTGGCGCCGCAAGTCAGTGCCGCCGATTTGAAGACCCTGCGCGAGGCCGGCTTCCGCTCGGTCATCTGCAACCGGCCCGACGACGAAGGCGCCGACCAGCCGGTCTTCGAAGCAATCGAACGCGCCGCGCGCGACCAGGGCCTGCAGGCCCGCTACCTGCCCGCCGAGTCGGGCAAGGTCAGCGATGAACAAGGCCTGGCCTTCGGCACGCTGATGGCCGAGTTGCCCAAGCCGGTGCTGGCCTTCTGCCGCACCGGCATGCGGTCGACGACGATGTGGGCGCTGTCCCAGGCCGGCTCGACACCACCCGGCCTGGCGCTGCCGCAGATCGTCGACCGCCCGGCCAAGGCCGGCATTGCCGTGGCGGCCAGCCTGCTGGCGCGCAGCCCGGGCCTGGACATCGCCATCGTCGACCCGGCCGACATCCACGACTACCAACCCGGTTGGACGCTGGTCGGCGCCGGTGTATTCGACCTGGCGCCCTACACCTGGCATCTGGTGC
>JAYVBO010000461.1:0-2929 GCA_043750435.1 Betaproteobacteria bacterium
GCCACAAAGCGGTCCCACACCGACTGCGCGGCCTTCACCGAAATCTGCTGGCCGACGATGGAACGGGCCAGCGTGGTGTAGGCGTCGCCGCGTGTCTTCAAACGGGCTTCGCCGAAGCGCGGGATCAGCTTCTTCATCATCCGGTCGCGACGCGCCAGATGCTTGCAGGCTTCGTCCCAATAAGGGGGCGTGCTGTCGTCAGTCGGGGCTGCAAATGCGGCTGCAGCGGCAGGTAGCACGGGGCTCTTGGGCATGGATCAGTCGCGCAGCCAGGTGGTGCCTTGCGGCGTGTCTTTCAGGGCAATGCCCAGGGCCAGCAAGTCTTGCCGGATGCGGTCAGCCAATGCGAAGTCACGCGCGGCCTTGGCAGCAGCCCGGGCCGCGATTTGCACTTCGATGGCCGCTGTGGCCAGCCCGCCGCCTGCGCTTGGACCGCCGCCCTGCAGGAAGTCGCGCGGCGCCTGCTGCAACAGGCCCAGCACTCCGCCCAGGGCCTTCAGCAGTGCGGCGTCGGCGCTCAGGCCGCGGTTGACTTCAGCAGCCAGCTCGAAGAGCACGGCCACCGCACCGGGCGTGTTGAAGTCGTCGTCCATGGCCAGCTTGAAGGCCGCGCAACGGGGCTCGACCCAGTCGATGGCGGCCAAAGCCGGCACATTGCCCGCGGCCTCGATGGCCGTGTACAGCCGCTTCAACGACGTGCGCGTTTCTTCCAGCACCTGGTCGCTGAAATTGAAGGGGCTGCGGTAATGGGTGCGCAGCATGAAGAAGCGCAGCGTTTCGCCGTCGTAGCGCTTCAGCACGTCGGCAATGGTGAAGAAGTTGCCCAGCGACTTCGACATCTTGGTGTCGTCGACGTTGAGAAAGCCGTTGTGCATCCACGTGCGCACGAACTCGCCACCGCTGGCGCCTTCGCTTTGGGCGATCTCGTTCTCGTGGTGCGGGAACTGCAGGTCCATGCCGCCGCCGTGGATGTCGAAGGGCTCGCCCAGCAAGGCGCAACTCATCGCCGAGCATTCGATGTGCCAGCCCGGCCGCCCGGGGCCGTAGCGGCTGGGCCATTTGGCTTCTTCGGGTTCGCTGTCTTTGGCTGCTTTCCAGAGCACGAAGTCCAGCGGGTCTTCCTTGTCGCCCAGCACGGCCACCCGTTCGCCGGCGCGCAATTCGTCGAGCGACTTGCCCGACAACTTGCCATAGCCGTCGAAGCGCCGCACGGCGTAGTTCACGTCACCGCTGGCACTTTGGTAGGCCAAGCCCTTGTCCTTCAACCGGTCGATCAGGGCCAGCATCTGCGGCACGTAGTCGGTGGCCCGAGGCTCGTGCGTGGGCACGGCGGCGCCCAGGGCGGCGAAGTCGCGGTGCATGCCGGCAATCATCTCGTCGGTGAGGGCGCGGATGGTGATGCCGCGCTCAACCGCGCGCTTGATGATCTTGTCTTCGATGTCGGTGATGTTGCGGACGTAGATCACCGCGTAGCCACTGGCCAGCAGCCAGCGGTAGACGGTGTCGAAGGACAGCACCATGCGCGCGTGGCCCAGGTGGCACTGGTCGTAGACGGTGATGCCGCAGACATACATCCGCACCGGACCTGGCTGCAAAGGAACAAACGCCTCCAGGCGTCGCGTCAGGGTGTTGTGGATGCGTAAGCTCATGCGGGCGTGGCGGGGGCCGGGGAAGGCCGAGGGAGATGGGCTACTCGGGGTGGCCACTCGGCGGGCATCGAGCGCAGTCTGGGCGGTGCGTCGATAGAATGAAAAAACAGTATAGCGGCGGTGCCCCGGCAAACCGGGTTGCCGCAGACCCTCCTCCCCCCACCATGCCGCGCCCGCCTCCCTTGCGTTTTTTCAACCTTGAACGGCACCCGATGACCCTGCTTCTCGCGGCAGGGTTCCTGACGGCATCCTTCGCCACCTCGGCAGTCCGCGCAGATGAAGGGGCTGAGGTGCGCGCCCTCATCACCCGGGGCGACTTGCCCGCAGCGATGGCCCGCGTGGACCAGGCGATCACCGAGCAACCCCGCAACGCCCCACTGCGCTTCCTGCGCGGCGTGGTGCTGATGGATCTGGCGCGTGACACCGAAGCGCTGGAGGCCTTCACGCGATTGACCCAAGAGCACCCCGACCTGCCCGACCCCTACAACAACATCGGCCTGTTGCAGGCTCGCGCGGGCCGTCCTGACGCCGCGCTGGCGGCCCTGCAGCAAGCACTGCGCGCCGACCCCAGCCACCGCACCGCGCGAGCCAATCTGGGCCAGGTGTACCTGATGCTGGCAGCGCAGGCCTGGGATGCGCTGGCGCGCAGCGGACCCTTGGACCCGAACTTGCACCGCAAGCTGGAGGCCGTGCGCGCCTTGCTGGCACCCAGGCCGTCAGCCACGGCATCGCGCGAGCCTGCCCGCTAGACTTGCGCTCGGCCCGCGCTGGCGGGCCCCAACGACCCAGGAGACTGACCCGTGAAACTGCTTTTTAGCTTGGCGCTGGCGACCGCGCTGGCGTGGACCTTGCCCGCACAGGCGCAGCAGAAGGTGCGCCTGCTGACCAGCCTGGGCGCCATCGTCGTCGAAGTGGACGCCGAAAAGGCGCCCAAGTCCGCCGACAACTTTCTGCGCTATGCGAAGGCCGGCCACTACGACGGCGTGATCTTCCACCGCGTCATCGAAGGCTTCATGATTCAGACCGGTGGCTACAAACCCGACCTGAGCGAAAAGCCGACCCAAGCGCCCATCGCGCTGGAAGTGGGCCGTGGCCTGTCGAATGTGCGCGGCAGCCTGGCCATGGCGCGCACCGGTGACCCCAACTCAGCCACCTCGCAGTTCTTCATCAACGTCATCGACAACCTGCGGCTGGACAGCGCCGGCGGCGGTTATGCCGTGTTCGGCAAGGTCGTCGAGGGCATGGATGTCGTGGACCAGATCCGCGCCGTGCCCACCCGT
>JAYVBO010000462.1:0-2926 GCA_043750435.1 Betaproteobacteria bacterium
ACACCCTGATCCTGCACACGCACCCTTTCGAGAGACATCCCATGCGTTCAAGATTTTTCGTCGGCCTCGTGGCCGCAGCGCTGGCAGCAGCAACCGCCACGTTGGCTTACGCCCAGAAGGTGACGGTGACCACCAGCCTGGGTGATATCGTCGTCGAGCTCAACGCCGCGCAGGCGCCGAAGACGGTCGACAACTTCCTGCAGTACGTGAAGGCCGGGCAATACGACGGCACGGTGTTCCACCGGGTGATTGAAAACTTCATGATCCAGGGCGGCGGCTTCTCGCCCGATCTGAAAGAGAAGCCGACCCGCGCGCCGATCCCGCTGGAAGCGCGCAACGGCCTGAGCAACAGCCGTGGCACGTTGGCGATGGCACGCACCTCCGACCCCAATTCCGCGACCGCGCAGTTCTTCATCAACGTGCAGGACAACGCCTTCCTCGACGCGGCGAAGTCGCCCGATGGCAACGGCTACGCGGTTTTCGGCAAGGTCGTCTCTGGTATGGACGTGGTCGACCGCATCCGCGCGGTGCCTACTGGCAACCGCGGCCCCTATCAAAACGCGCCCCTGCAGCCCGTGACCATCATCAAGGCCACGGTCGCGCCCTGAGCGCGCCGCCGCCATCCCATTACCAACCCCACGACACCCACACCATGGCAACCCAAGTTGAACTGCACACCTCACACGGCCTGATGCTGATCGAGCTCGACGATGTGAAAGCGCCTCTCAGCACCGCGAACTTCCTCGCTTACGCACGCAAGGGCTTCTACGACGGCACGATCTTTCACCGCGTGATCAAGGGCTTCATGGTCCAGGGCGGCGGGTTCGAGCCCGGCATGAAGCAGAAATCCAGCGATGCACCGATCAAGAACGAGGCCAACAACGGGCTGAAGAACCAGCGCTACACGCTGGCAATGGCACGCACCTCCGATCCGCACTCGGCCACAGGCCAGTTCTTCATCAATGCCAACAGCAACGAGTTCCTGAACTTCAAGGCCGAGACCTCCAGCGGCTGGGGCTACGCCGTGTTCGGCAAGGTGGTATCAGGCACCGAAGTGGTCGACGCGATCGAAGGCGTGAAGACCGGCCGCAATGGCTCCCACGACGACGTGCCGAACGACGACGTGGTGATCGTCAAGGCCGTGGTGGTCTGAACCCGTGACGACCGACGGCCCGCTTGCGTTGCCCACCTTCTGGGAGATGCAGGCGGCGGCCGAGTGGCGCGCGATCGACTTCATCAGCGATCTGCATCTCGCAGAAGACACACCGCGCACCTTCGACGCCTTCGCGTCCTATCTGCGGCAGACCCGCGCCGATGCGGTGTTCATCCTCGGCGACCTGTTCGAGGTGTGGGTTGGCGACGACTCCCGGCAGGAGGGTTTCGAGGCCCGGTGCGCCGAAGTGCTGTGCGAGGCCTCGACGCGCTGTGCCTTGGGCTTCATGGTCGGCAACCGGGACTTTCTGGTCGGCGCCGACATGCTGAAAGCCTGCGGCGTGCTGGCGCTGGCCGACCCGACGGTGATGATCGCCTTTGGCGAGCGAGTGATGCTCACCCACGGTGATGCGCTGTGCCTGGCCGATGTGCCCTACCAACACTTTCGCGCGATGGTGCGCAACCCGGCCTGGCGCCGCGATTTCCTCGCGCGCCCGCTGGCCGAGCGACGCCGGGCGGCGCGCGAGGTGCGCGACGAGAGCGAGCGCCGCCAGCGTGAACAGTTGGCCGGCCGCGATGCCGACATCGACGTGGCCACAGCGGCGTGCTGGATGCACGAAGCCGGCGCGCCACTGCTGATCCACGGGCACACCCACCGGCCCGGCAGTGACGCACTGGCGCCGGGATTCGTCCGCCATGTGCTCAGTGATTGGGACCTGGATCAAGCCAGCGCCTCACCACGCGCTGAAGTGCTGCGCTGGACGGCAGCAGGGCTGAAGCGCTTGTCACTGGCGCAAGTCACCGAACGCTGAGTGTGCTGTCCGGGGCGCAAGCTGCGTGGCGACGCTGGCGCGAAGACCGGGCTTGTCGCCAACACGCGATCCCTGAATCGCTGTGGCAGCTGACGCTGGCGCGCTACCCCTTCCTCGGGTGGCGATCGGCCGAGCAGCGGGTCCGGCTGCGCCGTCTGGCCACGCTGTTCCTCGCGCGCAAGGAATTCAGCGGCGCCCACGGCCTGGTGGTGACCGATGAGATGGCGGTGGCGGTCGCTGCGCAGGCCGTGCTGCCGATCCTCAACCTCGATGGCGATCTGGGTCTGTACGAAGGCTTCGTCGGCATCGTGATGCACAGCGGCGCGGTGGTGGCGCCACGCGAGGTCATGGATGATGACGGCGTGCTGCACGAATACGACGAGGAGCTCGCCGGTGAAGCGATGCAGGATGGCCCGGTGATGCTGTCGTGGCAAGACGTCGAGGAAGCCGCCGAAGGGTCGAGCCGGGCAGACTGGGCCTACAACGTCACGATCCATGAATTCGCACATGTCATCGACATGGCCCATGGGGGTCCCGATGGGGTTCCGCCGCTGGCCGACCGCACCGCGCGACAGCACTGGATCGAAGTGATGGAAGTGGCGTACACCGACCTATGCACGCAGGTCGATGCGCAGCAGCAGACATCGATCGACCCCTACGCTGCCGACTCGATGCAGGAATTCTTCGCAGTGGCTGTGGAGACCTTCTACGTCCAGCCGTGGGAACTGCAGCGAGCCGCACCGTTGGTGTATCAGCTCTTCGCCGACTATTTCCGCGAGGACCCAGCCCGCCATTCAGGACCGTGAAGCGAACGGAACGCCCAGCAAAAAGCCGGGGCGTCTCGCGACCACCCCGGCTTGGCAAGCGCCTCAGGCTGATCGCTCAGGCGGTGGCTGACTCCGCTTTCGGCTTGTCGCTCTTCTTCGTTGGCTGGATGTCCAGCACGGTCTTGCCGTCGGCGT
>JAYVBO010000463.1:0-6800 GCA_043750435.1 Betaproteobacteria bacterium
CTCTGCATAGCGACCCACTGCTGTCTTTCGCGTCCGCGCGATGGGTGTCAGCAATGGCAGCGAATGCGGCCGGTCGCCTGCTGGCAGGTTAGGGGTGTCAGAGCCGCATCGACCAGCGGCACAGCAAGCCCGCGCGGGACACCAAGCGCCGCCGGCTCCATTGCCCGCACCGCAATGACCGAGGGCGACACCGCGTGGCGTCGCCCTCATCTCTCGTGCCCCGTCGATCAGGGACGGTGGCCAGGTGCGATCAGCGCTGGAAGCGGTGGTCGCAGCTCACGCAGCGCTCGGCGACCTCGAGGGTCCAATAGACATGGGTCACGTTGCGCGAACCGTCGCCGTTCTCGCGCTCGTAGTGCGAACTGCGACCGTTGGACGACTGGCGCACCAGTTGGCCCCAGCTCTGCGGATCGTCGCTGATGTCGCGGCCGGCGGCAGCCGGGCCCTGGCTGAAGGCGGCGACTTGGGCGGCGATCATCGCGACCGTCGTCGTGCTGTCGAGGTGCGAGTAGATGATGCTCAGCTCGTCGAAGTCATGTGCGTTCGGCCTCGTGCTGAGTGTGCTGGTCGCATTCGCGCCGGTATTCGAGAAGTAGTCCATGCAGCTGTTCTGCGAGCTGCCGTCGGTGGACTGGTGGTCCAGTCCAAAAGTGTGGGCCACTTCCTGGCACATCACGTGCAGCTTCTCGTTGGGGTTGTTGTAGGTGGCGCCGTTGAAGTAGGTGTCGTTCATCTTCGCCGAGCCCTGCGTGATGTGCACACCGCCGGTGATGTTGATCGACGCCAGTCCGAGCCAGCCGTTGCTGCCGTAGGTGCCGTTGCACACCTGCGTCGTGCCAGCCACCATCGAGCAGCGCTTGTTGGAGGTGCCCGCCACGATGGCCGTGAGCAGTGGCGTCGAGGTTGCGCCGAAGATGGCGGGCGAGTTCCAGTCGCTCGACGCGTTCGACAGGTAGGTCTGCCAGCTGGCCGTCACGTTGTTGCCGAGCTTCAGCGTGAACTGCGGCGTCGTTCGCGCCCAGTGGTAGCCGCCCCAGGAGTGGGTGGCATGCGCAACCGTGGTCACGGCGGCCGCAGCCACGCCGAGGGACAGGGCAGCCATCAGGCGTCGAAGAGTTTTCTTGGTCATCGGGTTCTCCTTGCGGGGTTCAGGGGCGATCTGCACTTACCGACAGCCACACGCAGGCTGTTCGCCCGGATTGCTGGCCGGGGCCAAACAGACTATGCGGCCAAAAACATTCTCGCTCAATCCTTTTCTGACGCGAACCTGCGCGGCTTACCATGGGTACTTTTACGTTGATCGCGGCTCGTCTGCACCTGTGTCATTGGCTAGCAATTCACGACTGGCCGCAACCAGCTTGAAGCGGGTGCTCGCGCAGTGACTGCCAAGGTCGGCAGATGGCCGGGACTACCAGTTCGCGGCTGCACCAGAAGGCTGACGCTGGAATGAAAGGCAGACCGAATGACCGCTCCCTCAGGTCAGCGCCGGCTCGGGTCGACCCAGTGCTGTTCTTCGACCCACAGCCATGCACGACGGCGATGCAAGGGTTGCTGCCATCTGTCAACAACACCCAACTCGGTTCACGATAGCCGCTGCATCGGAGGGGCGACCACACCATGAAAGCGTTCGACTATGTAGTCATTGGTGCCGGTTCGGCAGGCTGCGTGCTCGCTGCAAGGCTGTCGCAAGACCCTGCGTGCCAGGTCGCGCTGCTGGAAGCCGGCGGTGAAGACCGTTCTGCTGCGGTGCGTCAGCCCAACCAATGGCCTTTGTTGTGGGACCGGGGCGAAAGTTGGGGCTATGCAACCACCTTGCAGGCGGGTTACGGCCTTCGCAGCATCGCCTGTCCGCGTGGGAAGGTGCTGGGCGGAACCAGCGCCATCAACACCATGATTTACATCCGGGGAGACTCCGGGGACTACGACCACTGGCGCGACCTGGGCAACGCGGGCTGGGGTTGGTCGGATGTGCTGCCGTATTTCTTGAAGTCGCAGGATCAGCAGCGCGGCGCGTCAGAGCTGCATGGAGTCGATGGAGCCTTGGCAGTCTCGGACCAGATTTCACCCAATCGGTTGTCGCAGGCGTTCGTCGATGCCGCGGTGGCCGGCGGCCACCGGCGCAACCCGGATTTCAACGGTGCATCGCTTGAGGGTGCGGGCCTTTACCAAGTGACCATGCGTGATGGTGAGCGATGCAGTACGGCGACTGCTTTCCTCAAGCCCGTGCGGGAGCGAAAGAACCTGCACGTCGTGACCCATGCGCGAACGCTGCGCGTGGTGCTGGATGGAGATCGTGCCACCGGTGTGGACTACTTCGATGGAACGCAAGTCGTGCGTGTCCAGGCCACGCAGGAGGTCATTCTGAGTGCGGGCACTATCGATTCGCCCAAACTGCTGATGCTTTCCGGTATCGGGGACGCCGCGCAGCTGGAATCCCACGGCCTGGCAGTCAGGCATGCGCTGCCCGGGGTAGGAGCCAACCTTTGTGACCACCCAGGCACGGGCCTGGTGCTGTCCATGCGGGAGGTGGACCAAGCGTTACCGACCAGCATCCTCGCCGAAGGTGGCTTGTTTGCGAAAAGCGCGAGCCTGAATGATGGCTTTGCGGCGGACATGCAGTTCTTCGCCATTCCGTTCATGCCCATTCAAGCGGGTGCTCTCGGCAAAGCGCAGGCAATGTCCATCGTTGTGCAGACGTGCAGGCCCAAGAGTCGGGGGCGCATTGCTTTACGGTCTGCCGATCCACTGGATACGCCGCTCATCGACCCTCGCTACATGACGCACCCGTACGATTTGGCGCTGCAGATTGAGGGGATCAGAGTGGCGCGGAACATCGCCGAGCAGGAACCCCTGAAGTCTCTCATTGCCACGGAATTGGCGCCGGGTCACCCCGCTACGGATGACGCTGCGCTTGAACGGCATATCCGGGCTACGAGCGGTTGCATCTGGCATCCTGTCGGAACGTGCCGCATGGGCCCGGGCGACGACGCAGTGGTCGATGCCCAGTTGCGCGTCCATGGAATCCAGTCGTTACGGGTGGTCGACGCTTCCATCATGCCGCAGATCACTTCGGGCAATACAAATGCGCCAACGATCATGATCGCGGAAAAAGCAGCCGACATGATTCTTTCCAGCATCCAGGTCAGGAAGGGGCAGGCTTGAATTCGCGATTGCCGCTTTAGGCGGCTTGCTGACCTTGGTATTCGGATGTCGAGCGGCGGTTCCTGGCCGACTGCCGGTACCGCTGAGCGGCCGGTTCGGTGCATTTCAGTTCGGCTCCGAGCACAACGGCCTCCTACCCTTGTTTCAGTCGCAGCACGGTGGGATACATCGCTACGCATCTGGCGCCGTGCGCCGGACCCCTGCCCACGGGCCTGGCAGACAATCGCCCGCGCATGCAGGCCATCCTCGCCGTCACCATTCCTTTTTTCGCGCTCGTGCTGTGCGGCTACCTGGCTGCGCGGCGCCATGTGCTGGCCGAGAGCGCGATCCCGGGCTTGAACGGCTTCGTCCTGTACTTCGCGCTGCCCTGTCTGCTGTTCCGCTTCGGCGCGGGCACGCCGGTCTTCGACCTGCTGAACCCGGCCGTGTTGGCGGTCTATCTGGCCAGCGCCTTGCTGATCGTTTTCTTCACCATCGCGGTCACGCTGAGTGCGCGCATCCACCTGCAAGACGCTGCCTTCGGCGCGCTGGTGGCCGCCTTCCCCAACACCGGTTTCATGGGTGTGCCGCTGTTGGTGGCGCTGCTGGGCAAGGCGGCGGCCGGGCCAGTGATCTGCACGGTGCTGGCCGACTTGTTCGTCACCAGTTCGCTGTGCATCGCCTTGGCACAGGCCCACGGCGGGGCCCCGCAGCCGGGGCAGGGTGGTCAGGCCGCGCTGCTGCGGGCCCTGCGCGGCGCGCTGTCCAACCCGCTGCCCTGGTCCATCGCGCTGGGCGCGGTGGTGTCGATCACCGGCGTCAGCCTGCCCGGCCCGCTGGCCACGCTGGTGGGCATGCTGGCCGACGCCGCTTCGCCGGTGGCGCTGTTCACCATCGGCGCGGTGCTGTGGCGTTCCAGTCAGCACGCGGCCCACCGCACGCCGCTGGCCGACTACCTGCCGGTGGCGCTGATCAAGCTCGTCGTCCACCCGCTGCTGGTCTTCGCGCTGGGCGCTTCGGCACACGCGCTGGGTGCACCGCTGTCCGCCTTCCAGCTGACGGTGCTGACGCTGGCCGCGGCGCTGCCCAGCGCCAGCAATGTGTCGCTGCTGGCCGAGCGCTACGGCGCTGACAACGGCCGCGTGGCGCGCATCATCATGAGCAGCACGGTGCTGGCCTTCGCCAGCTTTTCACTGCTGGCCTGGGGCTTCGGGCGGCCGGGCTGAGCCCGCAACCCACTTGCAGCGGCTGCCTGGCCGCCGCCTGAACAGCGCGGCAAAGCTGCGCGTTATCCGGCCATCGCGCCCAGACGTCGGCCCGCAGACTCGGCTTCGCTCCCCTTTTTTTGGGTGAACGCCTTGCTGGAGTCTTCTGCGTATGCCTGCCCCGTCACCCATGCTGTCCGCACTGAAGTGCGCCACTTTGCTGCTCGTGCTGAGCCCCACCGGCACGGCCTGGGCCGGCCGTTGCTTGGACGAAGACAGCCCCGATCCGGCGCCCGACAACAGCACCGCCGTCGAAGTGGCCGCCGCACCGAACGCGACCGACCCACGCGTGGTGATGCAGAACCTGGTGCGCGAGGCCTTGTCGCGCAGCCTGGGCGTGGGCGCGGCCGAACTGCAGGCCCAGGCGGCGCTGGACGACATCCAGGAAACCCTGGCCACCCAGAAGCTGCAGGCCAGCGCCAGCGCGGGCTTTGGGCCGGGTGGCACGCAGTCCTTGGCCGGCAATGAGATTTCACCGTTCCAGCTGCGCGGTTCGGTCAGCGTGGGCCAGTTGCTTTACGACGGCGGCCGCACCGACAGGCTGGTCGACTGGCGCACCCAGCTGGCCGAATCGGCCCGCCAGGGCCATCTCACCGCGCGCGAACAGTTGGCGCTGAGCGCCGTTTCGCTGGCCCTGGAACGCAACCGCTACCGCCAGCATGTGCTGGTCTACGGCCAGTACGTGCGCAAGATGGGTTGCCTGGTCGAGGCCCTGGAAACCATCATCAAGGCCGACCGCGGCCGCGCCAGCGAACTGGTGCAGGCCCGCAAGACTTTGCAGCAAGCAGAGCTGTCGCAAACCCAGGCTTCTTCCCAGGCCCGGCAGGTGGAAGTCAAGCTGCGCCGCATGGTGGGCGACGGCCTGCCGTCGGTGCGCGGTTTGTCAGGCCTGCTGCTGCAGGTGCCGACCCTTGAAACGCTGCTGCCCGAGGTGGAAGGCAGCAGTGAAATCGCCGGCATGACGGCCCAGGCGCGGGCCGCTGCGCAATACGCGCGTTCTATCGAGGCCAGCAACAAGCCCCAGCTGAGCTGGAACCTGAGCGGCAGCCAGTCGGTGGCGCAGTCGCAGGTCAGCGGTGGCGGCAGCCGCAACACCCACATCGGCCAGTTCGCCCTGGGCCTGGCGTTGAACGTGCCCTTGATGAACCCCGGCGTGGCCAGCGCAACCGACGCCGCTCGCAAACGCGCCAAGGCCGCCGATTTACAACGCGACGACGCGCTGGAATCCCGCCGCTTCCGCCTGGCCGAAGTCCACGAACAAACGCTGTCCAGCTTCGACCGCATGCGCCGCACGGCGCAGGTGCTGCGCGACAGCGAACAGGTGCGCAACTTCACGCTGCAGCAGTGGCAGCAACTGGGCAAGCGCAGCCTGTTCGACGTGATGGGCGCCGAGGCCGAGCACTACAACCTGCGCATCAGCTACATCAACGCCCTGTGCGACGGCCAGCAGATGAACGCCAACCTGCTGTCGTTGGGGCGCGGTGTGAACGAATGGCTGCGCTGAACGCGCTGAACGCGCGGACTTCAGCGCTACACACGGCTCGCCACCCGGGCCTCAACGCAGCCCTGCGTTGATCTGGGCCAGCGCCGCCCCGCCGGGGCACAGCGCGTCTTCAGCCAAGGTGTTCAGCGGCCGCGCCACTGTGTTCAGCGCCGCGTGCAGGTCTTGCGCCTGCGGGTTGACGTAGAGCAGACCGGTTGGAATTTCGCCTTCGTCCTGCATGGCGGCCAACAGGTTCATGGCGGCGCGGCGGCTGGTCGGGTCGTAGTCGGCGTGCAGCTTGCGCAGGCGCATCATGCCGCCGCCGGGCTGCGGCAGGTCCAGCGTCTGGCCGGCTTCAGGTTCGGCGTGGATTTCGGGCGCCAGGTCGATGAAATCGATGCGGCTGACGGCTTCGTTATGTTCGCGCACGTGGTCGTAGCTGCGCGTGCTGCCGGCGTGGTTGTTGAAGGCCACGCAAGGGCTGATGATGTCGATGAATGCCGCGCCGCCGTGGCCGATGGCGCCTTTGATCAGCGGCACCAGCTGCCCCTTGTCGCCGCTGAAACCGCGTGCCACATAGGTCGCGCCCAGTTGCAGGGCCATGGCCACCAGGTCCACCGGGCTGTCGTTGTTCACTGCGCCCTTCTTGCTCTTGCTGCCGCGGTCGGCGGTGGCGCTGAACTGGCCTTTGGTCAGGCCGTAGACGCCGTTGTTTTCGACGATGTAGACCATGCGCACGCCGCGCCGCATGGCGTGCGCGAACTGGCCCAGGCCAATGCTGGCGCTGTCGCCGTCACCGCTGACCCCCAGGTACAACAACTCTCGGTTGGCCAGGTTGGCGCCGGTCAGCACGCTGGGCATGCGGCCATGCACGGTGTTGAAGCCGTGGCTGGCGCCCAGGAAGTAGTCGG
>JAYVBO010000464.1:0-2920 GCA_043750435.1 Betaproteobacteria bacterium
CTGAGGTGGATGAACCCCGGCGCGTGGAATGTACTGCTTTGTACTGGCTTACACTGAGTTTCCACCCGAGTTTCCGCCCTGATGGACACGCCAGTTGATGAGCGCAGCGCCTGAGATCGTCATGACCGTCAAGGAAGTCGCTGACTACCTGCGTGTCAACCAACGCACTGTTTACCGGCTCGCCGTCGAGCGCAAGCTGCCGGGCTTCAAGGTCGGCGCCAGCTGGCGCTTCCAGCGTGCGGCCATCGATGGATGGATTGCTGCCCAGTCGGTGCCGGCCCCAGTTGCCGCTGCCGCCAAACCCGCGACCAAGCAGCCATGAAGCTTGTGCAGAACCGTGGCAATGACCGCGTGATCGACCTCCTACGGCCGCATCTGCTGCCGGGCTGCCAGTTGGGTTGCGTCACACCAAGCCTGTCACTGTTTGCCTATGCCGAATTGCGTGATGCGCGGGCAAAGCTGCAGGGGGTGCAGCTCATCCTGCCACCGGCTGCCGAGGATCTTCAATTCCTGGGGGCCGAAGGCGACCGGGCCGCGCGCAACCGCCTGCAAGCCCGCTGGCTGGCCAACCAGTGTGCGGCCTGGGTGGCCAGCAAGGTGGCACTGCGATGCGCCGATGGCCGCGTGCCGCATGGTGCGGCCGTGCTGCGCGACGCCAGTGGCGCAGCACGCCAGGTCGTGCTGGGCTCGTTCGCCCTCAGCTCAGAAGGCCTGGGCTTGGCGCCTGGCAATCCCCTGAGCCTGATTCAGGCGTCTGAGTCACCTGCCGAGGCCGCGCAGCTTGCGCAATGGCTCGATCAGCAGTGGGCTGCGCTGCAAACCCAGCCCGACAAGGAAGAAGCCGCCAAGCAAGACCTGGTGGCGGCGCTGCGCCGAATGGGCGAGCACAAGGCGCCGTTTGACGTATATGCCCTGATCCTGAACCACGTCTTCGGCAGCAAGGGTGACGCGCTGGACGAAGAGCAGATCGTCAAGTCCGCCACAGGCATCCGCAATACAGTGGTCTGGAA
Source organism: Betaproteobacteria bacterium (assembly GCA_043750435.1). GTDB lineage: Bacteria > Pseudomonadota > Gammaproteobacteria > Burkholderiales > Burkholderiaceae_C > Rubrivivax. Next base: position 1,011 of record JAYVBO010000464.1, read on the forward strand.
GAAGCTTTTCAAGTTCCAGCGTGACGGCGTGGTGGGTGCCATCGACAAGTTGGCCCGCTTTGGCGGCTGCATCATCGCGGACAGCGTGGGCCTGGGCAAAACATTCGAGGCGCTGGCGGTCATCAAGTACCACGAGTTGCGCAATGACCGCGTGCTGGTGCTGGCACCCAAACGCCTGCGCGACAACTGGACGCTTTACAAAGCCAACGACAAGCGCAATGTGCTGGCCGCTGACCGGCTGAATTACGACGTGCTCAACCACACCGATTTGTCGCGCGACGGCGGCCTGTCGGGCGACATTGACCTGTCCCACGTGAACTGGGGCAACTACGACCTGGTGGTCATTGACGAAAGCCACAACTTCCGCAACAAGAAGTCGCCGCGCCAGGGCAACGAGACGCGCTATGACCGGCTGATGCGCAAGATCATCAAGGAAGGCGTCAAGACCCGCGTGCTGATGCTGTCGGCCACACCCGTCAACAACCGGTTGGCTGACTTGCGCAACCAGATTGCCTTTGCGACGGAAGGCGACGACACGGCGCTGCTGCAGCACGGCATAACCAGCATCGAGCAGACCACGCGCAAGGCCCAAACCCAGTTCAACCGCTGGCTGGACCTGGACGATGCCAAACGCACGCCCGGGCACCTGGTGGAAATGCTGGGCTTCGACTACTTCACCCTGTTGGACCACCTCACCATCGCCCGCTCGCGCCGGCATATTGAGCGCTACTACGGCACCGACGAGACCGGCAAGTTCCCGGACCGGCTGCCGCCCATCAACATCAAGGCCGACGTGGACCTGGCAGGCCAGTTCCGGGCCATCAAGGACATCAATCTTGAAATCCGACGCCTGAACCTGGCCAGCTACGCCCCGCTGCGCTACGTGCTGGCGCACAAGCAAGCCGCTTACGACACCAAGTACAGCACCCAGATCCGGGGCGGCGAGAGCTTCTTCCGCCAGGCCGACCGCGAAGAAAGCTTGATCCATCTGCTGCGGGTGAACGTGCTCAAGCGCATGGAGAGCGCCGTGTCGTCCTTCTCGCTGACGGTGCAGCGGCAGCTGAAAGACGTTGAAGCCGTGCTGGCCCACATCGAGGGCTTTGCCAAAGGCATCGAAGGCAGCGATGGCATCGAGGAAATCGACATCGCCGATGTCGATATCGACGACCCGGCCTTTGAAGCCCTGTTGGTCGGCCGCAAGGTCAAGGTGCTGCTGGGCGACGTGGACCTCATCCGCTGGAAGCAAGACCTCATCGAGGACCGCAACCGGCTGGCCACACTGCTGGCCGCCGCCCAACAGGTGGATGCTGCACGCGACGCCAAGCTGGCCAAGCTGCGCGACATGATCGAGCAGAAGTGCCGCCACCCCCTGAACATGCTGAATGGCGCCGGCAACCGCAAGATCATCGTCTTCACCGCGTTCTCAGACACCGCGCAATACCTCTACGCCAACCTGGCGCCTTGGGCCAAGGCCAGCCTAGGCATTGACGCCGCACTGGTCACCGGCGGCGCCGGCATCCAGACCACCTTGCCCGGCCTGCGCAAGCACATGGGCAACGTGCTGTCGGCGTTTGCGCCTCACGCCAAAGAACGCCCGGCCGACCTGGCCGACGAGGGCGAAATCGACCTGCTGATTGCCACCGACTGCATCTCTGAAGGCCAGAACCTGCAGGACTGCGACTGGCTGGTCAACTACGACATCCACTGGAACCCGGTCCGCATCATTCAGCGCTTCGGGCGGATTGACCGCATCGGCTCACCCAACCAGCGCATCCAGTTGGTGAACTTCTGGCCCAACATGGAGCTGGAGGAATACATCGGCCTGGAGCAGCGTGTCAGCGGACGCATGGTGCTGTTGGACGTGTCCGCCACGGGTGAAGAGAACCTCATCGAGCAGCAATCCGGCAACC
>JAYVBO010000465.1:0-2913 GCA_043750435.1 Betaproteobacteria bacterium
CCAGCGCCACGCTATGCTCAGCGTCCCATGACCGAGCCCGACGGAATCGACACCGCCATACAGCGCAGCATGCTGCGGGTCGCCGTGCGCAATTCGGCACGCAGCGTGCCCCTGTTGGCGGTGGCCATCGTGTTCATCGCCTGGCTGGGCTGGGATGCCGGCGACACGCGGGCCGCATGGGCCACTTTGGCTCTGGGTCTGCCGGTGGCGGCCTGGCGCCTGTCACTGGGCCTGGCGTATCGGGGTCAGGAAACCATAGCCCCTGAACGCCGGCGCTCGGTGCAAATGCAGCTGGAAGCCAACAGCCTGGTGGTCGGCCTGATGTGGGTGGTCGCCACCGTCTTCATCTACCCCACGTTGCGCGGCACCACGGCCACGGTCTACGTGGGCATCGTCTGCGGGTCGGTGTCGACGGCGGCTTTCTTCATGTCCATGGCCGGCCGCAGCTTCCTGGTCTTGACGGCTTTGCAGCTGGGTTCGCTGGCCGCTGTGTCGCTGCTGTCCCCCCAGGCCGCGTCGATGCCGCTGGCGGTGCTGGCCCTGCTGTATGGCGTGACCATGATGCGGGCCACGCTGGAATTTCGCCGCACGGCGCTGCAGGCCATGCGCAACAGCATGCAGGCTGATCAGGCCAACGCTTCGTTGGTGCGCTCCAAGGAGGCGGCCGAAGCTGCCAACCTGGCGAAGAGCCAGTTCCTGGCGACCATGAGCCACGAGATACGCACGCCGATGAACGGCGTGCTGGGCGCGCTGGACCTGCTGCGCCAGACCGAACTGGACGTGCGCCAGCGCCGCCTGGTGAAGACGGCGGCGGCCTCGGGCGAGTCGCTGATGGACATCCTGAACGACGTGCTCGACCACTCCAAGATCGAGGCCGGCAAGATGGTCATGTCGGCCACGCCAATGTCGCTGCATTCGGTGGTCAATTCCGCCACCTCACTGTTCCGCGCCAACGCCGAAAGCCGCGGTCTGACCATCACGCTGCATTTGGGCGCTGAGGTACCCGACGGTGTGGTAGGCGACGCGCCGCGTTTGAAGCAGGTGCTGTTGAACCTGCTGGGCAATGGCGTGAAGTTCACCGAGCGCGGGGGCATCACGCTGAACCTGACGCTGTTGCCGCCCGCACCCGGGCAGGCCGACCAGGCCGTTCATGTGCGCTTCGCTGTCAGCGACAGCGGCATCGGCATCCCGGCGGCGGCGCTGGAAGAAGTCTTCCAGCCCTTCCACCAGGTCGACAGCACGCGTTCGCGCCTGCGTGGCGGCACGGGCCTGGGCCTGGCCATCAGCCAACGCATCATCGAGGCCTTGGGGGGGCACATTGAGGCGGAAAGCCGCATCGGAGTTGGGTCGGTGTTCCGTTTCGACCTGGTGCTGCCGCTGGCGCCCCAGGTGCCACTGCCCAGCCACGATTCCGACTTCGGCGGTCTGGACATGGCGGCCCAGATGACCGGCGTGGTGCTGCTGGTGGAAGACAACATCGTCAACCGCATGATTGGCGCCGAGATGCTGAAGTCCTTCGGCGTGGAAGTGATGGAAGCCGAAGACGGCGCGCAGGCGCTGACCCTGCTGCAGTCGCAGCGGGTGGACCTGGTGCTGATGGACATCCAGATGCCGGTGCTGGACGGCTACGCGGCCACGCGCGCCCTGCGCGAACGCGAAAGCCGGCTGCGCCTGCCGCGCGTGCCCATCGTGGCACTGACCGCAAACGCCTTCGACGAGGACGCCGTGCAGTCGCTCGCCGCCGGCATGGACGCCCACCTGGCCAAGCCCTATTCACGCGCTCAGTTGCGTGAACTGCTGACCCGCTGGTTGTAGTTTTCTACAGCGCCAGCCGCTTGCTCTGCATCAGCAGCAAGCCTTCGAAGATCAGCGTGTCGACGGTTTCGAAGGGCAGGTCGGTGACCGGCGCCAGCTTGGCGGCGGCGCCGCCCGACATCAGCAGCAGGGGTTCGGCGCCGGTGTGGGCGCGCAGGCGGCGCACCTGGCGTTCGATGGCACCGGCGATGGCGTTGACGCCGCCGCTCATCAGCGCGTCGCTGGTGTTGGTGGGGAAGTCGGTGACTTCGCCAGTCGGCACTTTCAGGCCGTCGGTGCCCATTTCCAGTGCCTTTTGCATCAGGCCGAAGCCGGGCAGGATCAAGCCGCCCAGGAAGCGGCCTTCGGCGTCCAGCGCGTCCACCGTGACCGCCGTGCCCACCATCACCACCAGTGCCGGCCGGGGCTTGTCGCCCTTGGCCACCGCGGCCAGCACACGCCAGCGCGCACCGGCCAGCGACACCCAGCGGTCGGCGCCCAGACGACTGGGGTGGTCGTAGCCGTTGTGCAGGCCTGCCTCGTGGGTGGACGGCACCACCCAACGCGGTTCGATGTCCCACAGCTCGAGCTGTTCCTCGACACGGCGGCGCACAGCTTCGCCAGCCACCACGCAGCCCAGCATGCTGGACGGTGCCGGCAGCTCTTTCCAGTCGGTCTCGGCCAGATCGTCGATGGTTTCCAGGAAGACGGCGCCTTGGCGCAGCAGCGCGGCGCCGGGATGCGGCGCCGCGTACAGCGCCCATTTGAGGCGGCTGTTGCCGATGTCGATGGCGAGAAAAGTCATGGGTGTGTGTCTCGGTGCGGGCGCGATGGTAACCACCATCGCAGCGGCCTGACAGCGGTGGCATGATTGCCAGTTGACGTTTACGTCAACGTCAACCGCCGCGCCCAGCGCTGTCGAAACCTCGCAAGCACCTCGCAAGCACTTCGCAAGAACTTCGAAAACCACCATGACCGACCTCTCCGCCGAAGCCCGCGCCCTTGCCGACTACCGCCCTGTGAACAAGGTGCGCTTTGTCACCGCAGCCAGTCTGTTCGACGGCCACGACGCGGCCATCAACATCATGCGGCGCATCTTGCAAGGCATGGGCACCGAGG
>JAYVBO010000466.1:0-2912 GCA_043750435.1 Betaproteobacteria bacterium
CGCGACTTCGCCGCGGCGGTTGGCCACCACCGCCGGGGCCGCATGGGCCTTGCGTTTGTCGCTGCGCGCCAGGCCCACCAGGCGCATGCCACGCACGCGTTTGACGGCTTCCACAAAGTAGACCGCGCCCAGCACCGGCCACCAGCGGTCGCCGACGCGGTCCATCCAATCGAAGCGCTGCAACAAACTTTCGCTGTGCAGCGGCGGGCGCCAGCAGCCGAAACGGCCAGCCTCGACTTCAAAGCCCAGCAGGCGCAGCCAGTCGCGCAGCCGCCAGTAGCCGAGAAATTCGCCCCCGCTGGGCAGGTACAGATGCTGCTCGCGCCCAAAGCCCATGCCGCGCCGCAGATGCCCGGCGCGTTGGCGCAAGCCCCACAGGCTGGCGGGGTTGAAACCGGTGATGACAACGCGGCCCTCGGGCACCAGCACGCGTTCAACCTCGCGCAGCGTGTGGTGGGGGTCGCGCGCCAATTCCAGTGCGTGCGGCAAGACCACCAGATCGATGCTGGCATTGGGGAAGGGCAGCGCGTCGAACTCACAATGCAGGGCCACCGGGTCGTGGCCCAGTTGGGTCGTCAGGCCCGGGTCCAAGGGCGGCGGCATGGGCATGGCCTCGGGCACGATCAGCGTGTCGGTGGCCACCCAGCGGTGGGGCATGCGGTTGGCCCGCAGGCCGTCCATTTCGGGCAGCCCCAGTTGCAAGGCGTGAAAGCCGAAGGCGTCCGTGACCGCATGGTCCAATCGGTCCTGTTCCCAGGCCAGCATGCTGCGGCCCGGCGCCGTGTGCAGCCAAGAACCCAACTCCAATATCGACTCGTCTCGCGTCATGAATCTCGCCGCACTTCCCGCTTTCACCGACAACTACATCTGGCTGCTGCACGATGGGGTGGACGCCGTCGTGGTGGACCCGGGTGATGCGGCACCGGTGCATGCGGCGCTCGATCAGCTCGGTCTTGCGCTCGCGGGCATTCTAGTGACGCACCACCACGCCGATCACGTGGGCGGCGTCGACGCCTTGCGCAGCCGCCTGCAGGGCGCGGTCTACGGTCCGGCCCACGAAAACATCCCCCGGCCCTACCAGCCTTTGACCGAAGGCCAGCAGGTCGATGTGCTGGGCCTGCACTTTCGCGTGCTGGACGTGCCGGGGCACACCGCCGGCCACATCGCCTATGTGCAGACCGAGGTGGCCGCAGCGCCGCTGCTGTTCTGTGGCGACACCTTGTTTTCGGGCGGCTGCGGCCGTTTGTTCGAAGGCACGCCGGCGCAGATGAGCGCGTCGCTGGCCAAATTCGCGGCGCTGCCGGCCGACACGCGGGTGTGCTGCACCCACGAATACACGCTGTCCAATCTGCGCTTTGCGCTGGCCGTCGAGCCGGGCAACGCCGACCTGGTGGCCTACTACACACACTGCCTGGCGCTGCGCGCGGCCGGCACTCCCACCCTGCCATCGGCCATGGGCCTGGAACTGCAGATCAACCCCTTTTTGCGCTGCGGCGTGCCCGAAGTGGTCGCCACCGCGCGCGCCCAGGGCGCCCCAACCTCTGACAGCGTCAGCGTGCTGGCCGCGCTGCGCACCTGGAAGAACAACTACCGATGACCGACGCCTGGAATTGCCCGCTGCCAACGCAGCAACTTCACACCGCGTGGCGCAAGGCCGCCGCAGCCTGCGCGGCGCTGCTCGCACTGACCCTGCTCAGCGGCTGCGCCACCACCCCGCCCGACATGCCGGCCGCCCCGCTGCCGGCGCCGGCCCGCGAAGCGGCTGAGCCGCCGGCACCCGAGTTCAGCGTCGCACCGGTGGTTGTCGTGCCCAGCGTGCTGGACGCCGGCCCGAAGGCGCCCTTCGTGGCGCGCAGCCGCCTCGACCCGGTGCAGGACGCCGAACGCGGTGACCTGTGGCTGCGCGTGCGCAGCGGCTTCGCCATGCCCGACGTGGACAACGACTTCGTGCGCAAGTGGGAACAGTGGTACGCCCGCGACCCGGCCTATGTGCAACGCATGACCGAGCGCGGCGGCCGCTACCTTTTCCATGTGATGGAAGCGATCGAGAAGCGCAACATGCCGGCCGAACTGGCCCTCTTGCCCTTCATTGAAAGTGCCTTCAACCCACAAGCCATGTCGCATGCGCGTGCCTCGGGCATGTGGCAGTTCATGCCGGCCACCGGCAAAGACTTTGAGTTGCGCCAGAACGTCTTCCGCGACGACCGCCGCGACGTGCTGGCCAGCACCCGCGCCGCGCTGGACTACCTGCAGCGCCTGTACGGCATGTTCAACGACTGGCACCTGGCGCTGGCCGCCTACAACTGGGGCCAGGGCAATGTGACCAAGGCGCTGGAACGCAACCGCAAGGCCGGCCTGCCGCTGGACTACGAAAACCTGCGCATGCCGAACGAAACGCGCGAATACGTGCCCAAGCTGCAGGCGGTGAAGAACATCGTGCTGAAGCCGCAGAACTTCGGTCTGAGCCTGCCGGCCTTCGACAACCACCCCTTTTTCCTCAGCGTGGCCATCGACCGCGACATCGACGTGGTCCTGGCCGCGAAGCTGGCCGGCCTGAGCCTGGATGAATTCCAGCAGCTCAACCCGCAGATGAACAAGCCGGTGATCCTGGCCGCCGGCACACCGCGCGTGCTGCTGCCCTACGACAACGCCAACCGCTTCTTGCGGCAAATGGCCAGCCACCAAGGCGCAATGGCCACTTGGACGGCCTGGGTGGCGCCCAAGACGCTGAAGCCTGCGGAAGCGGCGAAACTCATAGGCACGAACGAAGCGCTGCTGCGCGAGGTGAATTTGATCCCGCCGCACATGATGGTGAAGGTGGGCTCGACGCTGCTGGTGCCGCGCGCCGCGCACAGCCAGCAAGATGTCACCGAGCACGTGGCCGACAACGCCATGCTGACCTTTGCCCAGGA
>JAYVBO010000467.1:0-6772 GCA_043750435.1 Betaproteobacteria bacterium
CGAGATCAAGCTGCCGGCTGTGGCCACGCTGATCGAGTCCGACATGGCGTTGGCGGCCGCCGTGATGAAGGCCGTCAACTCGTCGCTCTACGGCCTGAAGGGCCGGGTGCAGAGCGTGCAGCAGGCCGTCACCTACCTTGGCATGCACGAGGTGGCGGCCATTACCTTCGAGATGGGCCTGCGCGCGGCCTTCCCGCCGGCACCCGAACTGGAGCCGCTGTGGGAGCGCGCAGCCGAGCGCGGGGCGCTAATGGCGCAGCTGGCAACGCGCTTGTCGCTGGACGCCTGGGCGGCGCATTCGGCTGGCTTGTTCGAGGAATGCGGCAAGGCCGTGCTGTTTCGCCATGCCACCGATCACTACCGCGCCATGCTGCGTGCCACGGCCGACGACACCGAACTGTCAACGCTGGAACACGCCGGCTTCGGCGTCAGCCACGATGCCCTGGGCGCCGCCCTCTGCGAGAGCTGGGGCCTGGGGGCGGCGGCAGTGGCCAGCGTGCGCTTCCATGTGCAGGCGCAACACACGCTGGCCTTGCCGGAGCTGGCGGCGCGGCGGCCCATTTGCGCGCTGTCGGTGCTGGCCCGGGTGATCATGGCGGCGCCCGAGCAACTGGACGAGGTGACCGAAGCGTTGGCCGCGCAGACCGATCTGGACCCGACCCTGATGCGGCGTGCCGCGCGCCTGACCTTGGAAGAGCGGGCCAACGCCGCGGCCCACGGCCGACCCTAGCGGCTCTGGCGCGGGTCGCCTGAGGGAAGTCCTCCTGTTGGGGCCTTTGTGGCTTGGGTAGTCTCGCCTTTTCTAGCAGCACAGGCTGGCCCCAGGCCACACCAACCATGGCACACCCCGTATCCGCTGACGCGCTGGCCCTGCAGCGCCTTTACCACTGGGAAAAGACCGCCGCCGACCGCGTCGTCTTCACCCAGCCCACAGGCCAAGGCCAAGTGGTTGACTACACCTGGGGCGAGGTGATGGACCAGTCACGCCGCATGGCTGCGCACCTGCAGAGCCTGGGCCTGCAGCCCGGCGACAAGGTGGCGCTGCTGGCCAAGAACACGGCCCACTGGCTGATGACCGATTTCGCCATCTGGCTGGGCGGTTTCGTGTCGGTACCGCTCTACCCCACGCTGGCCGCCGGCACCATCCGCCAGATCCTGGAACACAGCGAAGCCAAGCTGCTGTTTGTCGGCAAGCTGGACGGCTGGAAGGGCATGAAGCCCGGCGTGCCGGCCGGCCTGCCGTGCATAGGCCTGCCGCTGGCACCCGATGATGTGAAGGTGTCCTACCCGACCTGGGACGACATCATCGCCAAGACGGCGCCGCTGAAGGGCAACCCGCTGCGCGATGGCGACGAGCTGTCGACCATCATGTACACCTCGGGCACCACCGGGGCGCCCAAGGGCGTGATGCACAGCTTTGCCACCTTTGCCTGGGGCATGTCGTCGGCACTCAAGCGCGTGCCCTACATCAACAGCGGCGCGCGCATGCTGAGCTACCTGCCGCTGGCCCACGTGGCCGAGCGCACACTGGTTGAACACGGCGTGCTGGCCACCGGTATGCACGTCTACTTCGCCGAAAGCCTGGACACCTTCACCACCGACCTGCAACGTGCCCGCCCCACGCTGTTCTTCAGCGTGCCGCGGCTGTGGGTGAAGTTTCAGCAGGGCATCAGCGCCAAGATGCCGCCAGCCAAGCTCGACCGCCTGCTGAAGATCCCCATCCTGGGCGGCTTCGTGCGCCGCAAGATCCTGACCGCGCTGGGCCTGCAAGACTGCGTTTTCGCCGCCGGCGGCGCGGCGCCGATGCCGCCCGATCTGCTGCGCTGGTACAAGAAGCTGAACCTGGACCTGGCCGAGGTTTACGGCATGACCGAGAACTGCGGTGTGAGCCACGCCACGCTGCCCGGCCAGCAACGCCCGGGCACGGTGGGCTTGCCCTATGAGGGCGTGGAAAGCCGCCTCGACCCGGTGACCAGTGAGATCCAGATGCGGGCGCCCTGCCTGATGCTGGGCTACTACAAGCAGCCCGACGTGACGCGCCAGGCCATGACCGACGACGGCTGGCTGCGCACCGGCGACAAGGGCGCGCTGGACGCCGAGGGCAACCTGAAGATCACCGGTCGCGTGAAAGACCTCTTCAAGACCAGCAAGGGCAAGTACGTGGCCCCGGCGCCCATCGAAGACAAGCTGGTGATGAACACGGCCATCGAGGCCTGCTGCGTGACCGGCGCCAACCTGGGCCAGCCGCTGGCACTGGCCATGCTGAACCCCGACGCTGTGAAGAAGGCATCTACCGCTGCGGGCAAGGCTGAACTGGAAGCCTCGTTGACGGACCACATCCAGCGCATCAACGAAGGCCTGGACCCGCACGAACAACTGGACTGCATCGTGCTGATGACCGATGCCTGGACAGTGGACAACGACCTGATCACGCCGACCTTCAAGGTCAAGCGCAACCGCATTGAAGACCTGTTCGCGAAGAACTACGACCGCTGGGTGGGCATGCGCAAGAAGGTGATCTGGTACACGCCCTGATTCAGCGTGGGGCGGTGGCGCCCGGCGACGCAGAAGCGGCCGGCGCCTGCGGGTTCGGGGCCACCACGCCGGTGGCGATGGGGATCTCGTCGCTGATGGTCAGGCCGGTGACGAAGTAGCGCGTTTCACCGAAGCAGCTGCCTGGCAGGCCGACCTTCTCGTCGTAGTGCAGCGCCACCCGCTTGCCCATGGCCTTCGTGACCTGCTCGGCCACCGCCTTGTCGTGGATGGTGAAGGCGAACTTCTCGGGCATGGAACCGGGCAGCGAGACCAGCGCCAGCTCGCCTTCCCAGGTCTTGCAGACCCAGCCCTTGTTCGACAGCTTCTGCACCCAGCCGGCGCGCTCACCGCTGGAATAGCTCCAGCTCAGCGCCACCCAGAAGTAGAGGATGACCAAGGCCGCAAGCACCAGCAGGGGCAGAACTACGCGTTTGAACATGGGGCGGGCGAGCAGGTTGGGCTGGGGTAGCGGAGGCCGATTATCGGGTGACAGAAGCCCGGCCTCATGCCGGCCCACGGTCAGCCCGGTCTGCAGACGCGGGCCAGCGCAACCCTTACTTCGAATTGGCCTTGAAGCTGGTGAAGATGCGCGTCTGCACGCGGCGGATTTCTTGCGGCATGGCGTCGGGCGGGGTGATCTTCTTCAGGTCGGCGGCCGCCAGGAAGATGGTCGGGTTGTCGGCCACGGTCTTGGTGACGAACTTCTTCGACGCGCTGTTGGGGTTGGCGTAGAAGACTTTGTTCGACAGGCTGGCGTGCACCTCGGGGCGCAGGATGTAGTTGATGAAGAGGTGGGCGTTCTTGACGTTCTTGGCGTCCTTCGGGATGGCCATGGTGTCGAAGAACAGCGTGGCGCCGGTGGTCGGAATCAAGGCCACGATGTCCTGGCCCGACTTGCTGTCCAGGGCCCGCTGGCGCGCGATGTTGATGTCGCCCGAATAGCCCATCACCACGCACAACTGGCCGGCGGCCAGGTCGTTGATGTAGCCCGACGACGAGAAGCGCGTGATGGCCGGCCGTGCCGCCATCAGCACCGCCCTGGCGGCGTCGTAGTCGGCGGGCGTCTTGCTGTACGGCGCTTTGCCGGCGTAAATCATGGCCACCGGCATGACCTCAGACGCCGAGTCCAGCAGGTTGATGCCGCAGCCTTTGAGCTTGCTGGCGTATTCGGGCTTGAAGATCAAATCCCAGGGGTTGGCGGGCAGCGGCGTGGCGCCCAGCGCCGCTTTCACCTTGCCGGTGTTGACGCCCACCGTGACATAGCCCCAGAGCCAAGTGACCAGGTGCTGGTTGCCGGGGTCGATGCCGTTCAGCTTTTCCAGCAGCGCGGGGTCCAGGTTGCCCCAGTTCGTCAATAGCGCGCGGTCCAGCTTCTGGTACAGGCCGGCCTGGATCTGCGTCTTGGCGAAGTGCGCGCTGGGCACCACGATGTCATAGCCCGTCTTGCCGGCGATCAGCTTGGCCTGCAGGACTTCGTTGTTGTCGTAGTTGTCGTAGCGGACCTTGATGCCGGTCTCTTTTTCGAAGTTCCGAACCGTCTCGTCGGCGATGTAGTCCGACCAGTTGTAGATGTTCAGCACCTTGGGATCGGCGGCTTGCGCGTGGGCGGACAAGCCGGTGGCCAGCAGGCTGCTGGCGATCAGCGCGCGCATGAACAAGGCGGGCAGGGTGGGCTGGGGCATGGGGCGTCATCCTCGTCGAGACAGTCTGCTTCGCCGCCAAGGATAGCGGCGCCACAATGGCCGCGTGTCTTTCCACGCGGTGCTGCCATGACGATGTTGATCCTGGGCTTGGTGATTTTTCTGGGAGTGCACTCGGTGCGCATGGTGGCCGACGACTGGCGCAGCGCCACCCGTGCGCGCATCGGCGAAAACGGCTGGAAGGGCGCGTATTCGCTGCTCTCGCTGCTGGGCTTTGTGCTGATCTGCTACGGCTACGGCCTGGCGCGCCAGCAGCCGGTGGTGCTGTGGAACACCCCGGTCTGGACGCGCCACTTGGCGGCCCTGCTGACCCTGCCGGCCTTTGTGCTGCTGGCGGCTTCGCAGGTGCCGGGCACGATGATCAAGGCCAAGCTGCGCCACCCCATGCTGCTGGGCGTGAAGCTGTGGGCGGTGGCCCATTTGATCGCCAACAACACTCTGGCCGACCTGCTGCTCTTCGGTAGCTTTCTGGTCTGGGCGGCCATCGACTTCCGCGCGGCGCGCCAGCGCGACCGCGCGCAGCACATCGCCTACCCCGCCGGCCGCAGCGGGCCCACGCTGGTGGCGGTGGTGGGCGGCCTGGTGGCCTGGGCGGTGTTTGCCTTCTGGGCCCACGGCGTGCTGATCGGCGTGCGGCCTTTCGGCTAAGGCGCAACGCCCCCCCCGGCGCGGGGGCCCCCGGGCGGGTGCCCGCTGCGCGCCGCCCTCCGGGTGATGGCCGCCGCGCCCGCGCCGGCCGACGATGCGGCACCGCGTTGCATCGAGGTGCCCGAGATGACCACCCAGCCTCTGTTTCTGTCCATCCTGCCCGCTGGCCTGCTGCCGCTGGCCCGCTGCCTGCACCAAACATGGCGTCAGCTGTCGCGCCTGGCCGTTGTTCGCAAATCGGGGACCGCAGCCGCACGCAGCACCCGGCCGCATGACGTGCTGCTGGATGTGGAAGCCGAAGCACCCGGCGCCTGCGGCTGGTTCGATTCCAGCCACGAACTGGTGCACGGCCTGCAGGTGCAAGAGCTGAACACCCCCGAAAGCCTGGCCGCCGCCCTGCCGCTGGCGTCGTGGCTGCAGTTGCAGTTGGAAGGCCGCTGCAGCGCGCAGCCGGCTTGATGCGCGGTCGGCGGCAGGCCGATTGCGCCCCGACGTCAGGCCAGGCGACCGCCCTGGAAGTCCTGCACGGCCTGGAAGATTTCCTGCTGCGTGTTCATCACGAAGGGGCCGTACTGGGCGATGGGTTCTTTCAGCGGCCGGCCGGCCACCAGGATGGCGCGCGCGCCCTCGGGCCCGGCCTGCAGCTGCGTGCCATTGCTGCCCGGCGTGTTGGCCAGGATGGCCATGCGGCGTGGCTGCACCAGCTGGTCGGCCACCGTCAACGCACCCCGGTAGACCACGATGAAGGCGTTGTGCGCTTCGGGCAGCGGCTGCTCGTAGCGGGCGCCGGCGTCGAGGTGGATGTCGAGGTAGAGCGCCTGCGTGTCGTCGCGCTGCACCGCACCTTGCACGCCCTGCGCCTCGCCCGCAATCACCCGCACCGTGGTGCCCGGGCCGTGCCACTCGGGCACTTCTTCGGTGGCCAGGTCGCGGTACCAGGGCTCGCGCATCTTGTCTTTGGCGGGCAGGTTCAGCCACAGCTGGAAGCCTTCCATCGCGCCTTCCTGCTGCTCGGGCATTTCGCTGTGGATGACGCCTCGCCCGGCGGTCATCCACTGCACGCCACCCGGCGCCAGCAGGCCGACGTTGCCCACGCTGTCGCGGTGGCGCATGCGGCCCTGCAGCATGTAGGTGATGGTCTCGAAGCCGCGGTGCGGGTGGTCGGGAAAGCCGCCGATGTAGTCGCCTGGGTTGTCGGTGCCGAACAGGTCCAGCATCAAGAACGGGTCGAGCCGGCGTTGCAGGTCTTGGGTCAGCAGCCGCGTCAGGCGCACCCCCGCGCCGTCGCTGGTGGCCTGGCCCTGCAGCACGCGTTCGACGCGGCGCGGCAAGGTGACGGCGGCGGGCGTCACGGCGCTGGTGGCGGGGGTGGTGGTGGTTTCCATGCAGCCACTGTAGCCACACCAGCCTGCGTTGGGGTTGCATGGCGCTGCACGCAGCGTTCAGCGGGGCCGGGTGTTAATCTGCCCGCCCCGCATGGCGCCACTGGCGCAGCCTGGAGCACACCGCAATGAAAGCCGTCTGGAATGGCACCGTCGTGGCCGAAAGCGACGACACCGTGGTGGTTGAAGGCAACCACTATTTCCCGGCCGATGCGATACGCGCCGACTACCTGCTGCCGAGCAACACCAAGACCATGTGTTCGTGGAAAGGCCAGGCCAGCTACTACACGCTGTTCGTCAACGGCGACGCCAACCCCGACGCCGTCTGGACCTACCCCGACCCGAAGGAAGCGGCCGCCGAGATCAAGGGCCGCGTCGCCTTCTGGAAGGGCGTGAAGGTGGTGGACTAAGAAGCGCTCAGGCGCCGCCGGCCGGCCGTGTGCGACGGCGGGCCAGCCAGGCGCCCAGGCCTGCGGCTACCACCAGGGCCAGCGAGCCGGGTTCGGG
>JAYVBO010000468.1:0-2904 GCA_043750435.1 Betaproteobacteria bacterium
GCACCGGCCACGAGCAGCACCTTGCCGTCGATGAATTTGCCGACGCGGATCTTGGGGCCCTGCAGGTCAGCCATCAGGGCCACCGGCTTGCCGACCTTGGCAGCAACTTCGCGCACCAGCTTGGCCAGCGCTATGTGGTCGGCCGCCTTGCCGTGGCTGAAGTTCAGCCGCACCACGTCGACGCCGGCACGCAGCAGTCGCTCCAGCACCGCAGGGTCGCTCGAAGCAGGTCCGAGAGTGGCGACGATCTTGGTGGCGCGGGACATGGGCGGTACTCCGGGTTGCGTACAGCCGGGCATTATCGGCGCCCCCAGGGCCTGCAGTTTCAGCTTGGTTACGGCCGCCGCTCAGCCGGTGCGTCGGCGTGCGGCCAGTCGCAAGCCGGGCAGGCCCGCCAGCAGCAGCGCCCAGACTCCCGGCTCGGGCACGGCGCTGACGCCGGTCACAGCCTGTATCCAGGACAACGCCGAATACACCGAAGTCGAACCGCCCAGGGAGCCGAAACTGGACACGCCGCCGGGCGACAGCGTGCAGCCTGCCAGGGTGTCCGAAACCCCGCCACTGGCAATGTCGGTGCACAGATTCCAGCCGTAGGAATGCACGCCGGACAGCAGGTACTGGCCCCCTTCGAGCACGAAGTCGCCGCCGCCGGAATCGCCGGGGGCGGTCATGGCCTCAGTCGCACCAAGACCCAGGTCGCTGCTGACCGCAACCCCCGTAAGGCCGTACAAGCGCTGCAATGCGTTTTGCGCGGCCAAGCCGTTGTCGAAGTCGTAGACGTAGGTCTCGCCGTACAGCGTGCTGTACATCGGATCCATGTAGACCCCGTAGCCGGCCGCGCGCAAGGCGTTGTTCAGCGCGTAGTCAGTGGTGTCGTTAACGTTGTAGCCATAGTGCAGCACGCCGTAGCTACCGTTTTCCGCCCCAGTGGCGCCGTTGCCGACGCGGCCGTAGCCGGCCATCAAAAAAGTTTTGCCGACATCCAGCGTGGGCGACAGCCCGTAACCGGCGATGGCGGTGACGGGCGTGGACAGGCGCAGCAATGCCAGATCGGAACCGTCACCCAGCGAATGGTTTTCGCCCTGCCAGCCCGGCGCGATGTAGACCGCCGAAGCGGCACGGCTGACAGCGCCAGCCGTGCCGGCCTTGAAGTCGATCAAGAAGCTGAAGACGTTCTGCGCGCCGGTGTTGGGATCGCTGACGCAATGCGCGGCGGTCAACAGGTATTCGCCGCCAGCCAGCAACGAGCCCGAGCACAGGCCGGAACCGGCCAGGCTGACGGCGGCAACCCCGTCCAGCACCGACCAGCTCGAACCCAACCAGTTCGCGGGGTCACCGGTCGAGGCAATCATGGTCGAGGGGCCTGCCAGCACGCCCGCGCTCAGCGACGCCAGCCCAGCCGCCACCAACATGGCACAAATTCGACGGTTCACGGCGGGCATGGAGGCTCCAGGATCGGGTTCGAGAAAGACGTATTTTGCGCGTTGCACCTGCCCTCGCGGCACTTGGGCACCCCCCCGACACCCGGGATGCCGGGCCGTCATGCCTGGCTGCGAATCAGCCTTGGGACGCGCGCTTGGCCAGAATTTCGAAAGCCGGCAGCGTCTTGCCTTCCAGCACTTCCAGGAAGGCGCCGCCGCCGGTGCTGATGTAGCCGACATCCTTTTCGATGCCGTATTTGGCAATGGCCGCCAAGGTGTCGCCGCCGCCGGCGATGCTGAAGGCCGGGCTGGCCGCGATGGCCCGCGCGATGGCTTCGGTGCCGTGGCTGAAGGCCTCGAACTCGAAGACGCCCACGGGGCCGTTCCAGACGATGGTGCCGGCGGCCATCAGTTGCGCGGCCAGGATGGCCGAGGTCTTGGGGCCAATGTCCAGGATCAGGTCGTCGTCTTCCACCTCGGTGGCGGCCTTGACGGTGGCGGCTGCGCTGGCGCTGAAGGTCTTGGCGGTGACCACGTCCACCGGTATCGGCACCGCCGCGCCGCGCGCCTTCATCGAGGCGATGACGCTGCGCGCCTGATCCAGCAGATCGGGTTCGGCCAGGCTCTTGCCGATCTTCAAACCGGCCGCCAGCATGAAGGTATTGGCGATGCCACCGCCGACGATCAGGCCGTCAACCTTGTCGGCCAGGCTTTGCAGGATGGTCAGCTTGGTGCTGACCTTGCTGCCCGCCACGATGGCCACCAGCGGGCGCTTCGGATGCGCCAGGGCCTTGGTCACCGCGTCGATTTCGGCCGACAGCAGCGGGCCGGCACAGGCCACCGGCGCGTACTGCGCGATGCCGTAGGTGCTGGCCTCGGCGCGGTGGGCGGTGCCAAAAGCGTCGTGCACGAAGATGTCGCACAGCGCGGCCATCTTGCGCGCCAGCGCCTCGTCGTTCTTCTTCTCGCCCTTGTTGGCGCGGCAGTTTTCCAGCAGCACCACGCTGCCCGGCGCCACCGTCACGCCGTCCACCCAGTTCGACACCAGCGGCACCGCGCAACCCAGCAATTCAGCCAGGCGCACCGCCACCGGCGCCAGGCTGTCTGCGGGCTTGAATTCGCCTTCGGTCGGGCGGCCCAGGTGGCTGGTGACCATCACCGCCGCGCCGGCGTCCAGCGCCATGCGGATGCAGGGCACACTGGCCCGGATGCGGGTGTCTTCGGTGATGTTCCCCGCATCGTCTTGCGGCACGTTCATATCGGCGCGGATGAACACGCGCTTGCCGGCCACTTGGCCTGCAGCAATCAGATCGGCGAAGCGAAGCACTTTCACGGCGGTCTCCTGGTTTTGGACTGCCGCCGATTCTAGGGAGCGCGCCCTGCCGATCGACTTACCAGCCCAGCCCCAGGCGCAGCGGCAGCAGCACCGCCATGCCCACGACGATGGTGCCCAGGATGCCGCGCCGCCACCAGAACCAGGCCG
>JAYVBO010000469.1:0-6756 GCA_043750435.1 Betaproteobacteria bacterium
GCGTGCGCGGCGGCAGCTTTGCCCAGCACGGCGAGGACTTGCAGTTGATCACCCTGCTGCGGTCGCTGGGCGCTCGGGGTCCGTATGTCGATGTGGGTGCGAACCATCCGTTCAGGCTCAGCAACACCTACCTGCTCTACCGGTCAGGCTGGCGCGGCGTCTGTGTCGACCCTTTGCCGCGCTTCAAGCCGCTGTATCAACGCTGGCGCCCTGAAGACCGCTTTGTCTGTACCGCCGTTGGCGAAACTGCAGGCCAGATCGACCTGCACCAATTCGAATGGGATCCGCTGTCGACCTTGGACGAATCGCTGGCCGAGCAGTACATCCGAAGCGGATTCAAGCGACTGCAACGGCTACCGGTCTCGGTCAGAACCATTGATGAAGTGCTGGATGAATCAGGAATTACGGGTCCGTTGTCCTTGTTGTCGATAGACATCGAGGGTCATGAAGTACCTGCGCTGAAGTCCATGAACCTGGACAAATGGCAGCCTGCAGTCATCTGCATCGAGGCGGTGACGCTTGGTGGCGCGCGCAACGAAAAGGCGCTGACCTACCTGCAGGCCAGGGGCTACAAGGTCCACGGCGATCTGGGCCTCAACGTCGTCTTTGTGCGCAACACCTGAGCAACGAATGTCCAAGCTTTCTCCGCTATCGCGCATCTACGTGGCCGGCCACCGCGGCCTGGTCGGTAGCGCCATCGTGCGTTGCCTGCTGGCCAACGGTCACACCGATCTCATCACGCGCACCCACGCCGAGCTGGACCTGACCGATGCGCGCGCCACGGCGGCCTTCTTCGAGACCGAAAGGCCCGAATACGTCTTCCTGGCGGCGGCCAAGGTCGGCGGCATCGTGGCCAACAACCGCTATCCGGCCGAGTTCATCCGCGACAACCTGGCCATTCAGAACAGCGTCATCCACGCGGCCTACAAGGCCCAGGTGAAGCGCCTGCTGTTTCTGGGCAGCAGTTGCATCTACCCCAAGCTGGCGCCGCAGCCCATGCGCGAGCGCGACCTGCTGACCGGCCCGCTGGAGCCCACCAACCGGCCCTACGCGCTGGCCAAGATCGCGGGCGTGGAAATGTGCTGGTCCTACAACCTGCAGTACGGCACGCAGTACCTGGCGGCCATGCCAACCAACCTGTTCGGCCCGGGCGACAACTACCACCCGACCAACAGCCACGTCATCCCGGCCTTGCTGCGCAAGTTCCACGAAGCCAAGGCCCGCAACGAGCCCACCGTCACCGTCTGGGGAACGGGCACGCCGCGCCGCGAATTCCTGTACAGCGACGACATGGCCGACGCCTGCGTCTTCCTGATGAACCTGCCCGATCAGCGCTACGGTGTCTTGCTGGGCAGCGACGAAAACGTCACGGGCCGTTTCGAGCCACCACTGGTGAACATCGGAGTGGGCACCGACGTGACCATTGCCGAACTGGCCGCCGTGGTGGCCAAGGTGGTGGGCTACAGCGGCGGCATCGTCTACGACACCAGCAAGCCCGACGGCACGCCGCGCAAGCTGATGGACGTGGGGTTGATGACGGGCGTGGGTTGGAGGGCACGTACAGCGCTGGAAGACGGCTTGCGGGCGGCTTACGCGGAGTTCGCGGCGGCCAACCCGGGTTGACCGCAGGCCGCGCGGCTGCGCGTGGCGAGGTATCCGGTCGGCGAAGACACCTTCGTCCAGCGCACTTGGCAAGGCGACAGGACACAAGCGCTTGCAACCCCAGCGTTAAGCTCCCTGAGTCGGGGGTCGATAGCAACAGCACCAGCAACGCGTTTACGCCGCACCAGCGGCGCCGCGATTCAGGTGCCTGCGCTATCCACCTCGAGACGACTTCATGTACTGGCTTTCCCCCGCCGCTGTCAAAACGATGCTTCCTTGCGTCCTGCTGAGTGCCTTGCTGTTGGGCTGCGGCGGTGGCGGTGGTTCAGGCACCACCGCCGGCACAAGCACGGCGACGAGTACCGCCACCGCCACGCCAGCGCCCACGCCCACGCCCGCGCCTACGCCCGTGGCTGCGGTGCCGCAGCTCACCGTGCGCGCCTTCGCCACCTTGGCCGCCAACGTCGGGGCCATGATGTCGGTGCGCATCAATGGCGTCACCATCGGCACCGTCGAAGTGCGGTCCACCACGCTGAACGACTATGTCTTCAACGCCCCGACGCTGACGGGCGGCGCCACGGTCGAAGTGGTCTACACCAATGACGAAGCGATCAACGGCGAGGACCGCAACCTGATCGTTGCCTACATCACCGACGGCACCGCCACCGTCGTGCCCAGTCAGCCTGGCGTGGTGCTGGACTACGGCGCTGGCAACGCGGCATTCGACGGCCTCAATACGGTAGCGGGCCAGGAAGTGCTGTTTGGCAATGGCGCGCTGCGCGTGGCGTGGCCCGCAGCGGCCGCCAACAACGCCCGCGCGCTGGAGGCCTCGCGCTTCCTGCAGCAAGCCACTTTCGGCCCGACGGTTGGCGAATTGGGCCGCCTGCAGACCTTGAGCTACACCAACTGGCTGGACGACCAGATGTCGATGCCCGCCAAGCCGGATTTCGTCAATTACATCCAGTCGAAATACGACCAAGGCCCTGACTTCCGACCGCCACTGGGTTCGAAATACACACCTGAAACCTTGGAAAACGCCTTCTGGCTGAGTGCGGCGGCCAGCCCTGACCAATTGCGCAAGCGCGTGGGTTTTGCGTTGCATGAAATATTCGTGGCCTCGCAAACCGATAGCAATCTGTACTACCACAGCCGCGCCTACGCCAATTACCTGGACACGCTGAACCAGTACGCCTTCGGCAACTTCCGGACGCTGATCGAAGCGATCGCACTCAGCCCGGTGATGGGCACCTACCTTTCGCATTTGCGCAATCAGAAGGAAGACCCGACCACCAACCGCTTGCCTGACGAGAACTTCGCGCGCGAACTGATGCAGCTGTTCACCATCGGGCTCTACGAACTCAACATCGACGGCAGCAACAAGCTCAACGCCCAAGGCCTGCCCATCGAAACCTATTCCAACGACGACGTGATGGCGCTGGCCAAGGTCTTCACCGGATGGTCCTGGGGCTTCGACGACGCGCAACTCAGCACCTACAACTTCTTCTACGGCTGGCCCGACTACGCGGCCACCGGCGCCGCCCGCGTCGACCTGCGCCGCATGAAGGCCTACCCTGGCCTCTCGTCCACCGCTGAAAAGCGCTTGTTCAGCGGCACCAGCAACGCCGTGGTCATCGCGGCCGGCGCGCCGGCGGCTGACGGCCTGCGCCTGGCGCTGGATGCGCTCTTCAACCACCCCAACGTGGGGCCCTTCATCGGGCGCCAGCTGATACAGCGGCTGGTCACCAGCAACCCCAGTCCCGCCTACGTCAGTCGGGTGGCGCAGGCCTTCAACAACAACGGCGCCGGCGTGCGCGGCGACCTGGGCGCCGTGGTTCGCGCTGTTCTGCTGGACACCGAAGCGCGTTCTGCGCCCGGCAGCAGCACGGGCAAGATCCGCGAACCCATCTTGCGCGTGACGCACTGGATGCGCACCTTCAGCGCCACTTCGGTCACCGGCGAATACACCATGCCCCGAGAGCTGGTGGAACTGGGCCAGCAGGCGCTGCATGCGCCATCGGTCTTCAACTATTTCAGGCCCGGCTATACGCCCGCCAACACCACGCTGGCCGCGCCCGAAATGCAGATCATCGACGAGGCCACCACCGCCAATTGGATCAACCTGGTCGAACGCATGCTCAACGAAGGCCTGGGTTGGGCCGGCCCGGTGCGCGACGTCAGCAGCACGCTGTCTACCGAAAAGCAGCTGATCGCGACTTCACCCGACGCCTTGCTGGACCACCTCAACCTGATGCTGTTTTCAGGCCAAATGTCGCCGGCACTGCGGCGCAATTTGCTGGACGCGATGGCCGGTGTGGACCGTGGCTCGGCCAACCGTGACGACACCCGCGTGAAGGTGGCCATCTACCTGGCCATGTCGTCCCCCGAATACCTCGTCCAGCGTTGAACCGATGACCCATTCCAGACGTCAATTTCTCGGCGCCGCCGCCGGCCTGGCCGCGCACCACCTCAACGCGCCTTTCGCGCTCAGCATGGCCACCATCGGCGCGCTGGCCGCTCAAAATTCGCAGGCTGCGGGCAGTGACTACCGCGCGCTGGTCTGCCTGTACATGGGCGGCGGCAACGACTCGCACAACTGGCTCATCCCGACCGACTTCGTCGGCTACGCCGACTATGTGCACGCACGGCCTGCCCTGGCGCTGCCACAGTCCAGCCTGCTGCCGCTGTCGATCGCCCCTGCGCAGCGCGCCAGCCGCCCGTTCGGACTGGCACCCGAACTGCAACCGATGCGCGATCTGTACGAACAGAAACGCCTGGCCTTCGTGGCCAACGTGGGCACGCTGAAGCTGCCCACCACGCTGGCCGACTTCACCGCCGGCCGCAACTTGCCGGCCAAGCTTTTCTCGCACAACGACCAGGCATCGACCTGGCAATCGTTCTCGCCCGAAGGCGCCCATGCAGGCTGGGGCGGCCTGATGGGCGACATCCTGATGTCGGCCAACGGCAAGCCCATCTTCACGGCCGTATCGACAGCTGGAACCGCCGTCTTCCTGGCCGGCAATTCGGTGGTGCAGTACCAGCTGGGCTCGGCCGGGCCCGTTGGCATCAATGGCTTCACACGCGGGGCCCTGTCTGCGCCAGGCAGCGTGGCGAATGCCTTGCAGCAGGTGTATGCCAGCCAGGGCAGCAATGCCTACCAGCCCGACTACGCCCGCGTGGTGCAACGCTCGGCCGAGTCCTATGCCGTGCTGCGCGACGCCTTGGCTGCGACCGCCGTCACATCGATACCGCAACTTCCTGTGACTGTGGACAGCCGTGCCACCACGCTGGACCAGGACCCGCTCGCGCGCCAGCTGCGCACGGTGGCCCAGTTGATCGCCGCCAACCAGACCCTGGGCATGAAGCGCCAGGTCTTCATGGTGCAGATCAACGGCTTCGACACCCACGCCAACCAGCTGCGCGACCACGCCGCGCTGGGCACGCGGGTGGCGCAGTCCACCAGCTATTTCATGTCGGCCATTCAAGCCTTGGGCCTGGGCAGCAACGTGACCTTGTTCAGCGCTTCCGACTTCGGCCGCTCGCTGGTTTCCAACGGTGCCGGCACCGACCACGGCTGGGGCAGCCACCACTTCGTGGCCGGCGGCGCCGTAAAGGGCCAGAACATCTACGGCGCTTTCCCGGCAACCGTGCTGGGCGGCGCCAACGACACCGGTTCAGGCCGCCTGCTGCCCAGCACTTCGGTGCAGGAATACGCGGCGCCACTGGGGCGCTGGATGGGTGTGTCGGAAACCGACCTGACCCTGGTGCTGCCGAACCTGACGCGCTTTGCGGCGGCGAATCTGGACTTTGTGTAGGGCACCGATTTCGAGTGGCCGGCGCGCGACACAGCGGGCAGGTGTCAAGTAGGATGCGGCCGCTGGCCTTGCATGATGCGAAGGCCTCAGGAGCCCGCCGCCATGATGGACCCCATCCTCTCGCTGCTTGCGAAGGTCAGCCCCCAAGCGCACGCGCGGCTGCTCTACCACTTCCGAAAAGCGAGCCACTTTCCCTTCG
This sequence comes from Betaproteobacteria bacterium, assembly GCA_043750435.1. GTDB lineage: Bacteria > Pseudomonadota > Gammaproteobacteria > Burkholderiales > Burkholderiaceae_C > Rubrivivax. The sequence continues at coordinate 5,614 of JAYVBO010000469.1, forward strand.
GCACCGAATACGGCGGCGCCTTCAATTCGCAGCGCGAACGACAAGCCATCTTTCATGAGGTCGTCAAGGCCTTTCCGCCAGCTGCCATTCTGGAAACCGGCAGCTTTCGCGGTGTCACCACCGAATTCATTGCCAGGCTGGCGTTGGCACCCATCTACAGTTGCGAGGCCATTGAAAGCAACTACTGCTTCAGCCAGTTGCGCCTGCGAGGCCATCCCGAAGTCCATCTATCGCTGTCCGATTCGCGGACGTTTCTGCGCAACATCATCGCCAGCAAGAACCTGCGGCAGTCGAAGTTGTTCATCTATCTCGACGCCCACTGGGAGCACGATCTGCCTCTGCACGACGAGGTGGAACTGATCGCCGATGGACTGGATGACTACATCATCATGGTCGACGATTTCGAGGTGCCCGGTGATTCGGGTTACACCTTCGATGACTACGGCCCCGGCAAGAAGCTGACACTCAGCTACCTTCAGGACTTGGTCGCGTCACGCCGCTTGGCAGTTTATTATCCAACGGCGCTGTCGACGTCTGAATCCGGCGCCAAGCGCGGATCGGTCATCCTGGCTTCCCCTAGCACTGTCGGGGTAGTGGACAAATTGAAAACGCTCCGGCGACACGCCTGAACCACGCGCAGGGTTCAGTGCCATCAGGCCCCGCCCGTCCGTCAGTAGATCCCGCCAACGTGCAGCAAACCGCCTAAATCGGGATCTGAACAACTTGGCTCCAGTGCAACGAGGCAGTAGCCAGCATAAAGCGGCGAAATTTCGCGATTTAAGCGCACCGACTTCGATCACAGGCGAATTCCGGCGCGAGGGTCGTTCGCATCGACTGTTGGCACTCAGAGACGACGGTTTCTATCCTTGACATGCAGCGGACGCCCTTCGCTTGATGCGCTGACGAACTCTCTCAACCGGTTCAGCAACGAATCTATTCAGGGCCACTGCGGCCACTATGGCCAATGCGACATGGCCGATTGCGACCAACCACCCTCCTGCAATCGATTCGACATGCCCCACCAAAGGCGCACTGAGCATGATTACAAGGATATGGCAAATGTAGACTGGATAGCTGAGATTTCCCAGTCTACTGTCCCATGAGTGCGTAGCCTGGAAAGTGAATGTCAAAGGAAGCAGTAGC
>JAYVBO010000470.1:0-2897 GCA_043750435.1 Betaproteobacteria bacterium
GCACGGCGTCGCGGTCGACGTCGAACTCGGGGGCATCCAGGTGGCAGTGCGTATCGGTCCACATGCAGCGATGATGGCGCAGGCACTGCGCCGCCACGCCGTGGCGTGATACTGTCTTCTCGCACCCACCCTGCCCCGTATGAAAAAGGCTCCGCTGTACAGCCGCTCACCCCGCCGCGACGCCGCCCCACAGGCTGCGGCGACGCCGTCAGCACCTGCTGCTTCGCCTGCTGCTTCGCTTGCTGCTTCGTTGACGCCTGCCGCAGCCGCCGACGCGCCCACCGCGGCCGGCCTGTCCAAGCCCGGTCGGCTGCGCGCCTTCAGCCAGCGCCGAGCCGCGCCGCTGTGGGCGGCGACCGGCGCGCTGCTGGCCTTCGCCCTGATGCTGGGCGTGTCGATGTGGCGCCCGGGCGCCCACAGCATCACGCAAGACGACATCGACGCCGCCGTGCGCGAATCACTGGAAAAAGAGCCCTTGCCTTCCGCCGCGGCCGCCGCCTTTGAGGCCATCTTGCCGTCGGTGGTGCGTGTGGTGGGCTTGCTGCAAGAGAACGACCATGGCGAAGACAAGCCTGAACAGCGGGCCATGGAACGCAGCCTGGGCACCGGCGTGGTCATCATCGACAACGGCACCATCCTGACCAGCCTGCATGTGGTGGCCGGCGCGAAAAGGATCAAGTTGCGCTTCTTCAACGGCCAGGAAAGTGACGCCATGCTGATCGGCGCCATGCCCGAACAAGACCTGGCCGTGCTGCGCGCACTGACCCTGCCCGACGACCTGGAAGCCGCCACCATGCGCAGCACCAGTGACCTGCGACCCGGCGACCACGTCATCGCCGTGGGCTACCCCTTCGGCATCGGCCCGTCGGTCAGCTACGGCGTGATTTCAGGTCTGAAGCGCGAATTCCGTTCGCCCGAAGGCGGCAAGCCGCTGGCCAACCTGATCCAGTTTGACGCGGCCGCCAACCCCGGCAATTCTGGCGGCCCGCTGGTCACCATGGACGGCCAGGTCGTCGGCATCGTCACCGCCATCCTCAACCCGTCGGAGCAACGCACCTTCATCGGCATCGGCTTCGCCGTGCCCATCGAAAATGCCGCCGCCGCCGCCGGCATGCCGCCCTTCTGATACGCGTTCCGAAACGAGTACCCGCCATGCAAGAAACCGCCACCGAAACCGCCCTGTTGATGGAGCGCCTGCTCTACGAAGTCAAGCGCGTCGTCGTCGGCCAGGACCGCTTCCTGGAGCGCGTGCTGGTGGCCCTGCTGGCCCAGGGCCACCTGCTAGTGGAAGGTGTGCCCGGCCTAGCCAAGACGCTGACCATCAAGACCCTGGCGCGCACCGTGCGCGGCAGTTTCAAGCGCATCCAGTTCACACCCGATCTGGTGCCGGCCGACTTGATCGGCACGCGCATCTACAACCAGAAAAGCGGCGAATTCGGCACCGCGCTGGGCCCGGTTTTCGCAAACCTTCTGCTGGCCGACGAGATCAACCGCGCGCCGGCCAAGGTGCAAAGCGCGCTGCTGGAAGTGATGCAGGAACGCCAGGTCACCATCGCCGGCGAAAGCCACAAGGTGCCCGACCCCTTCGTGGTGATGGCCACGCAGAACCCCATCGAAACCGAAGGCACCTACCCGCTGCCCGAAGCGCAGATCGACCGCTTCATGATGAAGGTGCTGGTGGACTACCCGACCGAGGAAGAAGAGTTCGTCATTGCCCAACGCGTGACCGGCCCGGCGGTGGATGTGAACGCGGTGGCGGACACCCACCAGTTGGCCGCGCTGCAACGCGAATGCCGCGCCGTGTTCTGCGACCCCGCGCTGATGCAGTACGCGGTGAAGCTGGTGGGCGCCACGCGCCAGCCGGCGCAGCACGGTCTGGCCGAGATCGCGCCCTACCTGACCTATGGCGCCAGCCCGCGCGCCACCATCGGCCTGATTGAAGGCGCCAAGGCCCTGGCCCTGATGCGCGGCCGGCGCTATGTGCTGCCCGAAGACATGACCGACCTGGTGCCCGACGTGCTGCGCCACCGCCTGGTGCTGAGCTACGAAGCGCTGGCCGCCGACATCACCCCGGATGCGCTGATCCAGCGCATCTTGCAAACCGTGGCCAAGCCCGACAAGCCGCTGGCCCATATGGCCGACACCGTTCCCGGCGTCGCCGCCCTACGCTGAAATGGCTGACATGGCTGAGCGGGCCGAACCCACCACGCCCGACCAACTGCTGCGCCGCCTGGAGTGGACGGTGATCCGGCGCCTGGACGGCCTGCTGCAGGGCGACCACCGCACGCTGTGGCGCGGCGCCGGCGTGGACCTGGCCGACCTGCGCGAATACCAGCACCACGACGACGTGCGCCACATCGACTGGAACGTCACGGCGCGCTTGCAGCAGCCTTATGTGCGGCAGTTTCTGGAAGACCGCGACCTCAGCGCCTGGTTCTTGCTGGACCTGTCGGGCAGCGTCGATTTCGGCAGTGGCGACACGACCAAGCTGGCCGTGTCCACCGCCTTCGTGGCCACGCTGGCGCGCGTCATCACGCGCCACGGCAACCGCGTCGGCGCCATGTTCTACGGCCAGCAGGTGGACGGCCTGATGCCGCCGCGGGCCTCGCGCCTGCATGTGCTGGAACTGCTGCAGCGCATGCGCGCACCACGCCCTGCGGCAGCCGGCGCAACGCCAAATGGCGGCACCGCATTGGCCACGCTGCTGCACACGGCCGCGTCGGCCATCCAGCGCCGCAGCCTGGTGTTCGTGGTGTCCGACTTCATCAGCCAGCCCGGCTGGGCCGAAGCGCTGGCCCGCCTGTCGCGCAAGCATGACGTGGTGGCCGTGCGCTTGTGGGACGCCATGGAAATGGACATCCCCGATGTCGGCCTGGTGACCGTGCAGGATGCCGAAA
>JAYVBO010000471.1:0-2896 GCA_043750435.1 Betaproteobacteria bacterium
CTTGTGGATCAGCTCGTTCTCGTGCGGGCGATACGGGTCCAGCCAGAAGACCGCCGGCATGCCCGAATTGCGCGCCCGCGTGACGGCCAGTTTGACCCAGTCGCGCACCGGCGCGTCTTTCACCTGGCACATGCGCCAGATATCACCGGCTTCCACGTTCTGGCTCAGCAGCACTTCGCCGGTGGCCAAGTCGGTGATGTTGGCCAGGCCGTCTTCCGACACTTCAAAGGTCTTGTCGTGCGAGCCGTATTCCTCGGCCTGCTGGGCCATCAGGCCCACGTTGGGCACCGTGCCCATGGTCTTGGGGTCGAAGTTGCCGTGCCATTTGCAGAAGTTGATGATCTCCTGGTAGATGCGGGCGAAGGTCGACTCGGGCATCACAGCCTTCACGTCTTTCGGGCGGCCGTCGGCACCCCACATCTTGCCGCCCATGCGGATCATGGCCGGCATGGAAGCGTCAACGATGATGTCGTTGGGCGAATGGAAGTTGGTGATCCCCTTGGCCGAGTCCACCATGGCCAGCTCGGGCCGGTACTCGTGGCAGGCGTGCAGGTCACGCATGACTTCGTCGCGCTGCGAGCTGGGCAAGGTGGCCAGCTTGTCGTACAGATTGACCATGCCGTTGTTGACGTTCACGCCCAGCTCGTCAAACAGCTTGGCATGCTTGGCGAAGGCTTCCTTGTAGAAGATGCGCACGCAGTGGCCGAAGACGATGGGGTGCGAGACCTTCATCATGGTGGCCTTGACGTGCAGCGAGAACATCACGCCATGCTTGTGGGCGTCTTCGATTTCTTGCTCGTAGAACTCGCACAGCGCCTTCTTGCTCATGAACATCGAGTCGATGATCTCGCCGTTCAGCAGCGCCACCTTGGGCTTGAGCACGATGGTCTTGCCGCTTTTCGTCAGCAGTTCCATCTTCACGTCGCGCGCCTTGTCCAGCGTCAGCGACTTTTCACCGTGGTAGAAATCGCCGTGGTGCATGTGCGAAACGTGGGTGCGCGAAGCCTGCGGCCATTCGCTCATCGAATGCGGATTCTTGCGGGCGTATTCCTTGACGGCGCGCGGCGCGCGGCGGTCTGAATTGCCTTCGCGCAGTACCGGGTTCACGGCGCTGCCGGTGCAGCGGGAATAGCGCGCCCGGACGCTCTTTTCCTCGTCAGTCTTGGGATCTTCGGGGTAATCGGGGATCTTGTAGCCCTTGGCCTGCAATTCACGGATGCAGACCTGCAACTGCCCCACCGAAGCGCTGATATTGGGCAGCTTGATGATGTTGGTATCGGGCAGCAGCGTCAGCCGGCCCAACTCGGCCAGGTTGTTGGGCACGCGCTGGTCTTCGGCCAGGTATTCCGGAAACTCGGCCAGCACGCGCGCAGCCACCGAAATGTCGCTGGTGTCAACCTGGATGCCGGCCGGCGCCGTGAAGGCGCGGATGATCGGCAGAAAGGCGCAAGTTGCCAGCAGGGGCGCCTCGTCGGTGAGGGTGTAGATGATGGTCGGCTGCTTGGTGGTCATTCACGATCCTTCGGTTGTGCTGGTGGATTCTGCGCAAAAGGGCGGTGCCCGCGTCGGACACTGTGCCACCGAATCCTACGATGGCGCTGACGGCACCCCCATACAGCGAGTCCTGGTGCCCGGGGGTGGGCGGACGATGGACTGCAATTTTCGCTTGCCCCACGCGACCCGGTCGCGTTAGTGTCCAAGCGCCATCAACCACCGCGCGCCGCGCCTCAGCCCATGAAGCCCATCCAGCACCTGTTCGCGCTTTTGGCCGCGCTGGCTTGCAGTGGCAGCGCTCTGGCGCAAAAACAAACCCCGCTGGAACGCGGCACCTACCTGATGCAGGGCATCGTCGCCTGCGGCAACTGCCACCTGGCGCGTGGCGCCCAGGGCCAGCCGCTGCCGGCACAAGGCCTGTCGGGCGGCATGCTGTTCGACGAGCCGCCTTTCAAGGCGCGGGCCTCGAACATCACGCCCGACCTTGAGACCGGCATCGGCAAATGGACAGACGCGCAACTGATCAAGGCCATCCGCGAAGGCCTGCGGCCCGACGGCCGCCTGATCGGCCCGCCCATGCCCATCGAGTTCTACCGCCATATGTCCGACAGCGACGTAGCGGCCATCGTGGCCTACCTGCGGGCGCAGCCGCCGGTGCGCAATGCCGTGGCCCAATCGGTCTACAACATGCCGCTGCCGCCGGCCTATGGCCCGCCACTGAAGAGCGTGCAGGCCCCGCCGGCCGGCGACAAGCTGAAGACCGGCGAGTACCTGGCCACCATCGGCCACTGCATGGAATGCCACACGCCGCGCAGCGCCGACGGCCAGTTGCAGCGCGCGCTGCTGGGTGCCGGCGGCGGCCTCTTCCCGGGGCCCTGGGGGGAGAGCATGGCGCGCAACCTGACGCCCCACGCCACCGGGCTGAAGAGCTGGAGCGATGCACAAATCATCAAGGCCATCCGCGACGGCGTCGACCGCGACGGCAAGGCCTACCGCCCGCCCATGGGATTTGCCTTCTACAAAAACATTTCAGATGCCGACATGGCCTTGCTGGTGGGCTATCTGCGGTCGCTGAAGCCGCAGGTGCTGGGCGGCAAGTCCTGACCCGGCGCGGCCCGGCCGGTTCCATCTGCCCATCTGCCCATCTGCCCATCTGCCCTCCCTGCCAGGATCACCATGCCCCAGACCACCGCCCACCCCTACGCCAGCACGCTGCGCACCTTCACCACGGCCGCCGGCAAGGTCGGGCAGTTCTATTCGCTGCCCGCGCTGGCCGAGCAATTCCCGGCCGTCAAGCGCCTGCCCTACAGCCTGCGCGTGGTGCTGGAAAGCGTGCTGCGCCATGGCGACGCGCCCAAAGTGGGTGAGGCCGCGGTGGCCGAACTGGCGCAGTGGCTGCCGC
>JAYVBO010000472.1:0-6733 GCA_043750435.1 Betaproteobacteria bacterium
CCCTTGGGCGTGACCTTGCCGACCAGCACGTCGCCGGGGTTGACTTCAGCACCCACGTAGACGATGCCGCTCTCGTCCAGGCGGGCCAGTTGCTGCTCACTCAGGTTCGGGATGTCGCGGGTGATTTCTTCGCTGCCCAGCTTGGTGTCGCGGGCCATGACCACCAGTTCCTCGATGTGGATCGAGGTGTAGCGGTCTTCGGCAATGACACGTTCGCTGATGAGGATCGAGTCCTCGAAGTTGTAGCCGTTCCACGGCATGAACGCGACCAGCATGTTCTGACCCAGGGCCAATTCACCGATGTCGGTGGATGCGCCGTCGGCCACCACGTCCAGAGCCGCAACATGGTCACCGCGCTTGACGATCGGGCGCTGGTGGATGTTGGTGTTCTGGTTGGAACGCTGGTACTTGATCAGGTTGTAAATGTCGACGCCGACTTCACCGGCCACCGTCTCTGCGTCGTTTACGCGGATCACGATGCGGTTGGTGTCGACGTAGTCCACGATGCCGCCACGGCGTGCCGTGACCACCGTGCCCGAGTCGATCGCGGCGACGCGTTCGACACCGGTACCGACCAGCGCCTTTTCAGGACGCAGCACCGGCACAGCCTGACGCTGCATGTTGGCGCCCATCAGCGCGCGGTTCGCATCGTCGTGCTCCAGGAAGGGCACCAGCGAAGCCGCCACCGACACGATTTGCGCCGGCGCCACGTCCATGTACTGCACGCGCTCGGGCGACAGCAGCACGGACTCGCCGTTTTCACGAGCCGACACCAACTCGTCAATCAGCTTGCCGTCCTTGTCCAAGCCGGCGTTGGCCTGCGCAATGACGTACTTGCCTTCTTCGATGGCCGACAGATAGTCGATTTCCATCGTCACCTTGCCCTCGTTGACACGGCGGTAAGGTGTTTCCAGGAAGCCGTACTCGTTCAGTTGGGCGAAGAGAGAAAGCGAGTTGATCAGGCCGATGTTCGGGCCTTCTGGCGTTTCTATCGGGCACACGCGGCCGTAATGGGTCGGGTGCACGTCACGAACCTCAAAGCCTGCACGCTCGCGCGTCAAGCCGCCCGGGCCCAGGGCCGAGACGCGACGCTTGTGCGTGATCTCGGACAGCGGGTTGGTCTGGTCCATGAACTGCGACAGCTGACTGGCCCCGAAGAATTCCTTCAGCGCGGCGCTGATGGGCTTCGAGTTGATCAGGTCGTGCGGCATCAGGGCTTCGGTCTCAGCCTGGCCCAGACGCTCCTTGACGGCCTTCTCAATACGCGCCAAACCACTGCGGTACTGGTTCTCGGCCAGCTCGCCGACGCAACGCACGCGGCGGTTGCCCAAGTGGTCGATGTCGTCCACGTCGCCATTGCCGTTGCGCAGGTCGACCAGGATCTTGACGACATCCAGGATGTCGTCATTGCTCAGGGTCATCTTGCCTTCGGGCACGTCGCGGCCCACGCGGGCGTTGAACTTCATGCGGCCCACACGGCTCAGGTCGTAGGTGTCCTCGCTGTAGAACAAGCGATGGAACAGCGCTTCAACGGCGTCTTCCGTCGGCGGCTCGCCGGGGCGCATCATGCGGTAGATGGCGACGCGGGCGGCCAATTGGTCGGCCGTTTCGTCCATCGCCAGCGTCTGGCTGATGTAGGCGCCCTGGTTCAGCTCGTTCGTGAACAGGCACTGGAATTCCTTCACCCCGGCGACGCGCAGCTTCTTCAGCAGCGCTTCGGTGATTTCCTCGTTGGCCTTGGCCACGATTTCACCGGTTTCCGCGTCGACCATATTGCGCGCAATGACGCGACCGATGACGAAGTCTTCCGGCACGCTCACGAAGCCGGTGCCGGCTTGTTCCAGCGTGCGCACGTGGCGCGCGGTGATGCGCTTGTCTTTCTCGACCACGACGTTGCCGGCCTTGTCGGTCAGGTCGAAACGTGCAACCTCACCCTTCAGGCGCTCAGGAACGAATTCCATTTGCGCGCCGGTGTCCATCAGGCGGAAATTGTCGTTGTGGAAGAAGTGCGCCAGGATGGCTTCGGGGTTCAAACCGATGGCCTTCAGCAGGATCGTCACCGGCATCTTGCGGCGACGGTCGACGCGGAAGAACAGGATGTCCTTGGGGTCGAATTCGAAGTCCAGCCACGAGCCGCGATACGGAATGATCCGCGCGCTGAACAGCAGTTTGCCGCTGCTGTGCGTCTTGCCCTTGTCGTGTTCGAAGAACACGCCCGGCGAACGGTGCAGCTGCGACACGATGACGCGCTCGGTGCCGTTGACGACGAAAGAGCCGTAGTCGGTCATCAGGGGCACTTCGCCCATGTAGACCTCTTGCTCCTTGATCTCTTTCACCAGCTTTTGCGGGTGCGACTCACGGTCGTAAATGATCATTTGCAGCTTGGCGCGAACGGCCGCTGCAAAGGTCAAACCGCGTTGCTGACACTCGCGAACGTCGAACGGCGGCTTGGCGATGTTGTATTCGGTGAACTTCATCTCCACGAAGCCGTTGTGCGACGTGATCGGGAACGCGGAGAGGAAGGCCGCCTGCAAGCCTTCGGGCTTGCGCTTGGCGGGTGGAACGTCCTTTTGGAGGAACGCGACGTAGGACTCCCGCTGCATGGTCAGCAGATAGGGAACCTTGAGAACGCTCTCACGCTTACCGAAGCTCTTGCGGATCCGCTTGCGCTCGGTATAGGTGTAGGGGGTTGCTTGCGCCATTGAACTCTCCTGTCGATAACCCGCGCCTGGCCTGGACACGGGTCGATCGGGCGACTGGCTACTCAGATGTTGCATCTGAGGCTTGGTGACGGGCCACTACCCGTCGCTGGCGGACAACCCCGGCATTGCACCGGAGTCCGACCAAACCCGTTCTCTGCAGTCGGATCAGAGAACACTTCTCAGAACAGCACGCTGCTCTCAGAAGTGCCCCCGAACGCTTGCGCGTCCAGGGACCACAGCCTTACTTGATTTCGGCCTTGGCGCCGGCTTCGACCAGCTTCTTCAGCGCGGCGTCAGCGTCAGCCTTGGAAACGGCTTCCTTGACAGCCTTCGGAGCGCCGTCAACCAGGTCCTTGGCTTCCTTCAGGCCCAGGCCCGTCAGTTCACGCACGGCCTTGATGACCTGCACCTTTTGGGCGCCGGCTTCGAGCAGCATCACGTTGAATTCGGTCTGCTCTTCAACCACGGCAGCAGCGGCACCGCCGCCACCAGCGGCCGGGGCGGCCATCGAGGCGGCGGACACGCCGAACTTGACTTCAATGGCCTTGACCAGGTCATTGAGTTCCATCACGGACATGCTGTCCATCGCGGTCAGAAATGCGTCTTTATCGAATGACATGTGAATTACCTATTTGGAATGGGTTCTAAGAATCGGGATGCAGGGCGTCGTCAGGCTGCGGCAGGCGCTTCCACCGGGGCGGCTTCAGCCTCGGCAGGAACGGTGCGCTTTTCAGCCAGTGCAGCCAGCACGCCAGCAACGCGCTGGATCGGCGACATCAGCAGGCCAGCCAACTGGGACAGCAACACTTCGCGGCTCGGGATCGCGGCCAGGGCTTTGACGCCGTCGACCGTGAGTGCCTTGCCGGCGTAGGCGCCACCCTTGATGACGAGCTTGTCGTTGGTCTTGGCGAAATCAGTGATGACTTTCGCCGCAGCCACGGCATCCTCGGAAAAACCGTAAATCAGCGGACCGACCATGGCACCCTGGGCAACCTCGAACGGCGTGCCAGCGACGGCGCGACGGGCCAGGGTGTTCTTCAGCACGTGAAGATAGACACCCTTGGCACGCGCTTCGACGCGAAGCTTGTTCAGGTTTTCCACGGTGAGGCCACGGTACTCGGCCAACGCCAAGGTCTGCGAACGTGCGGCTTGTGCCGACACATCCGTGACCACGGTTGCCTTCTCGTTGCGATTGAGACTCAAGGTCTGCTCCTCACACAAAACGTGCCTTGCATTGCTGCGCGGCACACCGGTTTCAGCAGTCTGCTGTTGCCAGAACCCTACTCAGGAACCTTTGCAGCGGGACCGCCATCTGCGCTGGCGATTAAGGGGTACTCAGGCACCCCACCAGCGGTCTAGGATGGCCTGCCGGTCTTGCCCTTGCGGACAGCACCGTCAGCCCACCAAACTCTTTGCACTTTCCGATCAGGCGGCCGTGGCCGCGATCGATTGGGTGTCCACGCGGACACCGACACCCATCGTCGAAGACAAAGCCACCTTGCGCAGGTAGATGCCCTTGCTGCTGGCCGGCTTGGACTTGTTCAAAGCCTCGATCAGCGCACGCAGGTTGTCCACCAGCTTGCCGTCTTCAAACGAACGGCGACCGATGGTGCCGTGGATGATGCCGGCCTTGTCGACGCGGTACTGCACCTGGCCAGCCTTGGCATTGCGGACGGCTTGCGCCACGTCCGGCGTCACGGTGCCCACCTTCGGATTCGGCATCAGGCCGCGCGGGCCCAGGATCTGACCCAGGGTACCGACGATGCGCATGGTGTCCGGCGAGGCGATGACCACGTCGAAGTCCATCTTGCCGGCCTTGATCTCGGCAGCCAGGTCGTCCATGCCGACGATGTCGGCGCCAGCGGCGCGTGCTTCGTCAGCCTTGGCGCCTTGGGCGAACACGGCCACGCGCTTGGTCTTGCCGGTTCCCGAAGGCATTACAACCGCACCGCGAACGACTTGGTCAGACTTCTTGGCGTCGATGCCCAACTGCACAGCCACGTCGATCGATTCATCGAACTTGGCGGTGGCGCATGCCTTCACGAGGGTCAGCGCGTCCGTCAAGGCGTACAGCTTGGTGCTGTCGATCTTGCCCGCGAAGGACTTGACTTTCTTGGTCAGCGTGGTCATCTCAAACTCCTTCGACCGTCAGGCCCATCGAACGGGCGGAGCCCGCGATGATCTTCACGGCGCCGTCCAGGTCGGCTGCGTTCAGATCCTTCATCTTGATCTTGGCGATTTCTTCCAGTTGGGCGCGGGTCACCTTGCCGACCTTGTCCATGTGAGCCTTGGCCGAACCCACCGTGATGCCGGCGGCCTTCTTCAGCAAGGCCGTCGCGGGCGGCGACTTGATGACGAAGGTGAAGCTCTTGTCAGCGAAGGCGGTGATCACCACCGGCAGCTTCATGCCGATCTCGAAGCCTTGCTGGGTCTGGGCGTTGAACGCCTTGCAGAACTCCATGATATTCAGGCCACGCTGGCCCAGGGCCGGGCCGATGGGGGGCGACGGGTTGGCCTTGCCGGCCGGTACTTGCAGCTTGATGAAGCCGACGATTTTCTTTGCCATGTGGCGCTCCTCGAGTTCAAACGCTGGCGTTCAAATGAACAAACCAGCTCCTCGTCTATCGACCCTGGATGAGAGACGGCGCGCCGGGGTCAGTGGCGGCGCGCCCGGGGAAATTCAGTGCGGGGTCAGACCTTCTCGACCTGCGCGAAATCGAGTTCGACGCCCGTGGCGCGGCCGAAGATCGTGACCGAGACCTTGACCTTGCTCTTCTCGTAATTGACTTCTTCGACGGCGCCATTGAAGTCAGTGAAGGGGCCTTCCTTGACGCGAACCAGTTCGCCCACGATCCATTCAACCTTGGGCCGCGGCTTGTCCACGCCTTCTTGCATCTGGTTGACGATCTTGGCCACTTCGGCCTCAGAAATCGGCGCCGGGCGGTTGCGCGCGCCGCCGATGAAACCGGTGACCTTGCTGGTGTGCTTCACCAGGTGCCAGGTGTCGTCCGCCATGTCCATCTCGACCAGCACATAGCCGGGGAAGATGCGGCGTTCGGTGACACTTTTCTTGCCGTTCTTCAGCTCGACCACTTCTTCGGTGGGCACCAGAATGCGGCCGAACTTGTCTTGCATGCCGGCGCGGTCAATGCGCTCGCGCAGATTGCGCTCAACGGCCTTTTCCATGCCCGAATAGGCGTGGACGATGTACCAGCGCTTGGTGGTCGGCACGGCAACCGGCGCGACGGCGGGCACGGCTTCAGTGGGGGCGACTTGTGGCTCGGTCATGCTTGATCCTTCAGCGTACAGCGTTCATGACTCGGGGCTTCAGCGACGCAGACCCAGGATCAGGTCGTACAGCACCCATTCCAGCGTCTTGTCGGTGATCCACATGTACAGCGCCATCAACACCACGAAGGCGAAGACGTAACCCGTCATCTGCAGCGCTTCCTTGCGCTCGGGCCAGACGACCTTCTTGGTTTCACGGACCGAATCGCGGCCAAAAGCCACGAGTTGCTTGCCCGACTCCGAGGTGAGGAACAGCGCCACGGCAGCAGCCAGCAGGGCCAGCAGCGCGAGCACGCGCATCCACAGGTCTTGCTTGCCGAGGTAGTAGAAGACAACGATCGAAGCGAGCAACAGCACGACAGAGCCGGCCAGCTTGGCCTTGTCTGCGCCTGTAGAGACGGTTTCGATTTGGGGTTGGGTGGACATGGCTCTCGGAGGGGTAACCGCAACTCAGCGCATTTGGCGATGGGCAGCGTAGGGCTTCATCAGGGGCAAAACCCGCAGGGCCTGTTCGGCTGCCTGCGGGCTGTTTTTCAGAGCCACCGGATGCACCGGGTGGCAGGGGCGGAGGGAATCGAACCCCCAACCTCTGGTTTTGGAGACCAGCGCTCTGCCAATTGAGCTACGCCCCTGCGGAAAGCGTTTCCTTACTCGATGATCTTGGCAACGACGCCGGCACCGACGGTGCGGCCACCTTCACGAATGGCGAAGCGCAGGCCTTCTTCCATGGCGATCGGGTTGAT